>NZ_JBEXPH010000045.1:0-49246 GCF_040611955.1 Streptomyces sp. NPDC006510
CCGCCGCAGGCCCTCCAGCGGCGAGCGCGGTCGGGGAGTCTGCGTACCGGGCAGTTCCAGGAAGTACAGGATGGAGACCGACGCCGAGAAGAGCCCGGCCGCGACGTACGAGCCGAGGGCCGCCTGGTGGATGGAGAACCACTCCAGGCCCGAGCCCAGCAGGTTGCCGACGAGGGTGGCGATCAGCAGGACGGCCGCCGCGGCCGGGATCGCGGCGAAGTCGGTACGGATGGAGAGCCGGCGCAGTGCGTCGAGGTGGTCGGGCAGCGGGCGTACCGCGGCGCCCTCGGGGGGCGGGGCGGGCAGCAGCGCGGGGGCGGCGCCGTCCTTGGCGACCGTCCACAGGCGTTCGGCCGCGCCGACGACGAAGACGGTGATGAGGATCATCATGAGTGCCTTGTCGGGCATCCAGTCGATCCACAGCGGCGCGACGACCAGCAGCGCGAGCCGCAGCCCGTCCGTCCCGATCATCAGCCACCGCCGGTCCAGCGGTCCTCCGGGCGCGGTGAGCGTCGTCAACGGCCCGAGAAGTACGGCTCCGAAGAGCAGGGTGGCAAGGATCCGGGCACCGAACACCGCGGCCACGGCAAATGCCGCACCTCGGTACCCGGCTCCGAATGAGCCCTCAAGGACCGCCGCTTGCAGCGACATCAGCACCAGCACGAGAAGGGCGAGTGCATCGCCGGTACTGCCGACGAGCTGCGCGCTCCACAACCGCTTCAGCGGAGGAACACGCAACAGGGCTCGTACGGCGCGCTCGCGTGAGTCTGCGGCAAGTGTGTCGGAGGTGGGGCTCACGACCGTTGGCTGCTCGGCTCGCGTCATCCGCCCAGCCTATCCGGAGCGGTGGGGTCCCCGGGGGCCCCGTCCGAACATATGGGCGCCAGGCACCCCCGGCCCCTCCGGGAGAACCCCCGGCCCCCGGCACGCGAACGCCGGAGGGGCCGGGAAATCCAGCCCCTCCGGCGTACCGGACGCGTTACCGCTCAGTCCTCCACGGACGCCGCAGCCGTCTTCTTCGCCGCGGTCGCCTTCTTGGCGGTCGTCTTCTTCGCGGCCGTCGTCTTCTTCGCCGCGGTCTTCTTGGCCGCCGCCGTGGTCTTCTTGGCAGCGGTCTTCTTCGCGGTGGCCGCGGACTTCTTGGCCGGGGCCTTCTTGGCCGTCTTCTTCTTGGCGGGCCCCTTGGCACGCTTCTCGGCGAGCAGCTCGTAGCCGCGCTCCGGCGTGATGTCCTCGACGCTGTCGCCGGTCCGCAGCGTCGCGTTGGTCTCGCCGTCGGTGACGTACGGGCCGAAGCGGCCGTCCTTCACCACGACCGGAGCCCCGCTCACCGGGTCCGTGCCCAGTTCCTTCAGCGGCGGCTTGGCGGCGGCCCGGCCGCGCTGCTTGGGCTGGGCGTAGATCGCGAGGGCCTCTTCGAGCGTGATGTCGAAGAGCTGGTCCTCGGAAGTGAGCGAACGCGAGTCCGTGCCCTTCTTCAGGTACGGGCCGTAGCGGCCGTTCTGCGCGGTGATCTCGACACCCTCGGCGTCCTCACCGACGACCCGCGGCAGCGACATCAGCCTGAGCGCGTCGGCCAGCGTCACCGTGTCCAGGGACATGGACTTGAAGAGCGAGGCGGTCCGCGGCTTCACGGCGTTCTTGCCGGTCTTCGGGGTGCCCTCGGGCAGCACCTCGGTGACGTACGGGCCGTAGCGCCCGTCCTTGGCGATGATCTGGTGGCCGGTGACCGGGTCCGCGCCGAGCTCGAAGTCGCCGCTCGGCTTGGCCAGCAGCTCCTCCGCGTACTCCACGGACAGCTCGTCGGGCGCCAGATCCTCCGGCACGTCCGCGCGCTGGTGGCCCTCGGCGTCCTTCTCACCGCGCTCGATGTAGGGGCCGTAGCGGCCGACCCGGAGCTTGATGTCGTTGCCGACGGGGAAGGAGGAGATCTCCCGGGCGTCGATCGCACCGAGGTCGGTGACGAGATCCTTCAGACCGCCGAGGTGGTCGCCGTCGCCGTTGCCGGCGTCGGAGGCCGCACCCGCACCGGCCGTGTCGTCGCCCGCACCGAAGTAGAAGCGCTTGAGCCACGGCACGGACTGGGCCTCACCGCGCGCGATGCGGTCGAGGTCGTCCTCCATCTTCGCGGTGAAGTCGTAGTCGACGAGCCGGCCGAAGTGCTTCTCCAGCAGGTTGACCACGGCGAAGGAGAGGAACGACGGGACGAGAGCCGTGCCCTTCTTGAAGACGTAGCCGCGGTCCAGGATCGTGCCGATGATCGACGCGTACGTCGACGGGCGGCCGATCTCGCGCTCTTCGAGCTCCTTGACCAGCGAGGCCTCGGTGTAGCGGGCCGGCGGCTTGGTGGCGTGGCCGTCGACCGAGATCTCCTCGGCGGACAGCGCGTCGCCCTCGGCGACCTGCGGGAGGCGCCGCTCGCGGTCGTCGAGCTCGGCGTTCGGGTCGTCGGCGCCCTCGACGTACGCCTTCATGAAGCCGTGGAAGGTGATCGTCTTGCCGGACGCGGAGAACTCGGCGTCCCGGCCGTCGCTCGCCCGGCCACCGATCTTGACGGTGACGGAGTTGCCGACCGCGTCCTTCATCTGGGAGGCGACGGTCCGCTTCCAGATCAGCTCGTAGAGCCGGAACTGGTCGCCGCTCAGGCCGGTCTCGGCGGGGGTGCGGAAACGGTCGCCGGAGGGACGGATCGCCTCGTGCGCCTCCTGCGCGTTCTTGACCTTCCCGGCGTACGTGCGCGGCTTGTCCGGCAGGTAGTCGGCGCCGTACAGCTGCGTGACCTGCGCCCGGGCCGCGGAGACCGCAGTGTCCGAGAGGGTCGTGGAGTCGGTGCGCATATAGGTGATGAAGCCGTTCTCGTACAGCTTCTGCGCGACCTGCATGGTGGCCTTGGCCCCGAAGCCCAGCTTCCGGCTCGCCTCCTGCTGGAGGGTCGTCGTACGGAACGGGGCGTACGGGGAGCGGCGGTACGGCTTCGACTCGACGGACCGGACGGCGAACGTGGCGTCGGCGAGCGCGGCGGCCAGGGCGCGGGCGTTCGTCTCGTCCAGGTGCAGCACCTGGCCGGAGCCGGACTTCAGCTGCCCGTCCGGGCCGAAGTCGCGGCCCTGGGCGATACGGCGGCCGTCGAGGGCGCTGAGGCGGGCGGCGAGGGTCGACGGGTCGGAGGCGTCACCGGTACGGCCGGTGGCGAAGGTGCCGGTGAGGTCCCAGTACTCGGCGGAACGGAAGGCGATGCGCTCGCGCTCCCGCTCGACGACGAGCCGGGTCGCCACGGACTGGACACGGCCGGCCGACAGGCGCGGCATGACCTTCTTCCACAGGACCGGCGAGACCTCGTAGCCGTAGAGGCGGTCGAGGATACGGCGGGTCTCCTGGGCGTCGACCATGCGCTGGTTGAGCTCGCGCGGGTTGGCGACGGCGGCCCGGATCGCGTCCTTGGTGATCTCGTGGAAGACCATCCGATGGACCGGGACCTTGGGCTTCAGGACTTCCTGCAGGTGCCACGCGATGGCTTCGCCCTCGCGGTCCTCATCGGTGGCGAGGAAGAGTTCGTCGGACTCGGCGAGGAGCTGCTTGAGCTTCCTGACCTGTGCCTTCTTGTCCGCGTTGACGACGTAGACGGGCTGGAAGTCATGCTCGACGTCGACGCCGAGCCGACGGACCTCGCCGGTGTACTCGTCCGGAACCTCTGCGGCGCCGTTCGGCAGGTCGCGGATGTGCCCGACGCTCGCCTCGACGACGTATCCGGGGCCGAGGTAGCCCTTGATCGTCTTCGCCTTGGCAGGCGACTCGACGATGACGAGTCGGCGGCCGCCCTGTGCGGTCTCGCTGGTCGGGGACAACTTCGCTCTTCTCTCCGGTCGACGCTCGGTGGGCATCCGGGCAGCGCGATGACGCTGCCGACGGTGCTGTCGCTGCGGAGTGTGACGGTACAACCCGCCCCCGTGTCAAACGGCAAAAGCCCGCAACGGCCACTCGAACGGTAACCCGACTTCCGCCATTCCTGCCGCCCGGATCGTCCGG
The DNA here is from genome assembly GCF_040611955.1 of Streptomyces sp. NPDC006510. NCBI lineage: Bacteria > Bacillati > Actinomycetota > Actinomycetes > Kitasatosporales > Streptomycetaceae > Streptomyces > Streptomyces sp. NPDC006510. Next base: position 4,027 of record NZ_JBEXPH010000045.1, read on the forward strand.
TACGCCGTGTGCGCGGTCACTGCCTGCGGGTTTCCGGGTGCTGTGGCGGCACTGCGGGCGCCGGCGGCGGGCCGCGTACGGTCCGGGCGTGTTCCCCGCCACTGCCTGCCGTGTCCCGCGGGTTCCCGGCCCGGCCGGTGGCCGGTGGATCAGATGCGGGTGAAGCACCACACACCGAGGACGAGAAAAAGTACGCCGAACACAGTGGCGAGAGCTGCGGAGACGACGGGGCTCACACCGTGCGCCACCGACGCGCGGTGCAGCACGCGCACCCCCGTCCACAGCAGCAGCGCGGTGCCGAACAGCGTGAACGCCGCTCCGGCGAAGACCGCAGGTCCGCTCTCCATGCCCGTGCGCCTCCCTGTCCGGGCCCGGCCGGGGCGGGTGCCGTCCGGCCAGGGGGAGACTGCCACCCCAGGGCGTCGCCGATGCGAACCCCGGGTGAATGGTCGGATTCATCCGCCTCCGCCCCGGTCGCCCCCCGCTGCCTCTGGCTCGGCCTCCCCGCCGCCTCGCGAACACGGGACGGACACCCCGGAGGACGCCGGTACGCACACCGCCCGGAGAGCCGTTCCGAACCCCATCCGGAATCCGCCCCCTCCGCAACGCTCCGGCGGCGGCAAGCCCGAAACCGCTGATCGCGGGGCCCTTGCTCACGTACGGCGGTGCGCGCCCGAACGGGAGCGGAGCCCGGGCGGACCGGCAGCGCCACCGGACCGGCCGGGCCGGGCCGGGGCGATCAGCCCGCCGAGGGAACCGGCTCCAGAAAGCCCTCCTCGACCAGCAGCCGGATCGCCTGCGGGGTCCGGTCGCGCAACAGCACCGGGTCCTCGTTCATCAACTGGGCGATCGCGTCCAGGATCCGGCCGGCGGGCAGCGTCCCGTCGCACACGCCCGCGAAGCCGGCACCGACGGCGTCGACCTTCGTCGCCCGCCGCATGCCCCGGTTCTGACGGAGCACCACATGCTCCGGGTCCTCCGCTCCCGGCAGGCCGACCTGCTCCTGCACGACCTCGGCGGCCAGGGTGAAGTGCCCGGCCAGGAGCGCCGCGTCGTCCTGCTCGCGGAGGTAGTCCTGACGGGCGAAGTGGGCTTCGACGGCCGGTCCGAGCGGCTGCTCCACCGCGTGCGGCCACTCCTCGATCACGACGGAGGGATTACCGGCGGCGGCCGCGGCGGACTTGCGCAGGGTGATCCAGCCGAAGCCGACGCCCTTGGTCTTGCGGGCCTCGAACTCGTCCAGCCAGGCGTCGTACCGCGCGGCGTACTCGGCGGGGTCCGTACGGTGGTCGCCGCTGTCGCGCAGCCACAGCTCCGCGTACTGCGTGACGTCCTGGACCTCGCGCTGCACGATCCAGGCGTCGCAGCCGTGCGGAACCCAGGAACTCAGCCGGCTCTGCCACTCCTCGCCCTCGACGTGCTGCCAGTTGGCGAGGAAGTGGGCGTATCCGCCCTCGTTCAGCCGGTCGCCCGTCTGCTGCACCAGGGTCCGGCACAGGTCGTCACCGCCCATGCCGCCGTCGCGGTAGGTGAGGCGGGCGCCGGGCGAGATGACGAACGGGGGATTGGAGACGATCAGGTCGTACGTCTCGGTGCCGACCGGTTCGTACAGAGAGCCCTGACGCAGCTCGGCCGGGGCGACTCCGGACAGCGCGAGCGTCAGCCGGGTGAAGTCCAGCGCACGCGGGTTGAGGTCGGTGGCCGTGACCCGGGTGGCGTGCTGCGAGGCGTGCAGCGCCTGGATGCCGGAGCCCGTACCGACATCGAGCGCGGAGGCGACGGGCGTACGGACGGTGATCCCGGCGAGCGTGGTGGACGCCCCGCCGACGCCCAGGACCACGCCCTCCTCACGCGAACCGATGCCGCCCGCGCCGCCGACCGCACAGCCCAGGTCGGAGACGATGTACCAGTCCTGCCCCTCGGGCCCGCTGTACGGCCGTACGTCGACCGTGGCCCGCACCTCGTCGCCGTCGTGGCTCACCCAGCCGTCCTCGACGCACTCGGCCAGCGGGAGCGCGGCGCGGGCCCGCTCGTACGGCACGGGGTGCTGGAGCAGGAAGAGCCGCACCAGCGTGTCGAGCGGGGAGTCGCCCCGGGTGGCGCGCAGCGCCGGGACCGTCTCGCTGCGGGCGAGCGCGGCGTAGGCGGGCGCGCCGAGCAGGTCGAGGAGCCCGTCGGCGGTGAAGGCGGCGGCGAGCAGGGCTTCGCGGAGCCGGGGCGAACGGTCGGGCACGGGGAGACTGGTCGTACTCACCCACCCATTGTGGCCGCTCCCACTGACAACGGCAGCGGCCCGGCGCCCATCGGGGCAGCCGGGCCGTCCGTAACGACGCACCATCCGGCGCGACCGGCCGCACGCGACAGCAACCGTTCGTGGCCGGTCACGCGTCACGGCACCGTTCACGGCCGGCCGCGCGTCACAACAACCGCGGTCGCCGCCCGGTCACGACTTCTTGCTGGGCGAGGCGGACGGCGCCGTGGACGCGGACGGCGCCGTGGAGCCCTTCGGCGGCACCGAGGCCGTCGGCTTCTGGCAGCCCTTCTGCTTCGCCATCGCGGTGCCGACCTCGCCGGACTGAAGCTTCTTCAACGCCTCGTCACCACTGGTGCTGATCTTGTTCAGCTCGTCCGCGATGCCCTTGAGCCCGTCGGCGAACTTCGCCTGGTCCTTCGTCTCCAGGGCGTCGACCTTCTTCTGCAGGTTCGCGTACGCCGCGGAGGAGGCGTTCAGCTCCTTCACGGCCTCCTTCTGCGTGGTCTCACCGCCGTCGACCGGCGGCGGGCCCGCGGAGTCGACCGCCGCACCCAGGGCCTTGTACGCCTGCGAGATCTGCTGGAAGGCGGCCGAGTCGGTCTTCTGGACATCGGCGGGCTTGCTGTTGTCCGCGGTCTGCTGCTGGATGGCGGCGTTGGCGTTCGCGATCTTCTGGAGCTGGGGCTGGACCTGGTCGCAGACCGTCTTGGCCCAGGCGTTCACCTTGTCGCTGTTGTCGTCGCTGCTGCAGCCCGACAGCGTAAGTACCAGTACCGCACCGCCGGACAGCGCGGCCGCAAGCTTCTTGTTCACCGGATCGGTCCCTTCCAAGGCTCTCGGCCCCGGAACTTACACGGCGAGCGCCCTCCATCCGGATGCCGGGCGTCCGATGAGTACTCTTTTGTAGCCATTTGCACCAAGGGAAATGAGGGAGATACAACTCACCCACACAGCCCTCGCCACTCGGGAACGCATGTACGGACAAGCGCCCGAACGGCGGACGGATCTGCGGCGGGCCGACGTCCGGGCCGAAATGCGACCGGGCGGACGACCCATCAGAATGTGTCGCCCGCCCGGCCACTGCTCGGGGATCGGCTAGGCTCCGCCGCCCCGGCCCGGCCGCTGTCTCACGAAACGGCCGCCTGGTCGGGCGACTTGGCCGGCCGGTCTCCTCCTCCGCCCCCGTCACCGGGGTCCTCTCCGTCGCCCACGGCGATTCCGCGCCGCTTGGAGACATAGACCGCGCCGACGATGACCGTGACGGCGAGCACCGCCACCACCGCCCGCACGCCGGCGCTCGCGTCCTGCCCGTAGCTGAACTGCACCACCGCCGGGGCGATGAGCAGGGCGACCAGGTTCATCACCTTGAGCAGGGGGTTGATCGCCGGCCCTGCCGTGTCCTTGAACGGGTCGCCGACCGTGTCACCGATGACGGTGGCGGCATGGGCCTCGCTGCCCTTGCCGCCGTGGTGACCGTCCTCGACGAGTTTCTTGGCGTTGTCCCACGCGCCACCGGAGTTGGCGAGGAAGACGGCCATCAGGGTGCCGGTCCCGATCGCGCCCGCGAGATACGAGCCGAGCGCGCCGACCCCGAGCGTGAAGCCGACGGCGATGGGCGCCAGCACGGCCAGCAGGCCCGGTGTGGCGAGCTCGCGCAGGGCGTCCTTGGTGCAGATGTCGACGACGCGCCCGTACTCCGGCTTCTCGCTGTGGTCCATGATCCCGGGATGCTCGCGGAACTGCCGCCGCACCTCGTAGACCACGGACCCGGCGGACCGCGACACCGCGTTGATCGCGAGACCGGAGAAGAGGAAGACGACCGCGGCACCGAGGATCAGGCCCACCAGGTTGTTGGGCTGCGAGATGTCCAGGCTGAGCGTCATCTCACCGGCCTTGGCCCCCACGTCGTCGACCGCCGTGGCGACCGCGTCGCGGTACGAACCGAAGAGCGCCGACGCCGCCAGGACGGCGGTGGCGATGGCGATGCCCTTGGTGATGGCCTTGGTGGTGTTTCCGACGGCGTCCAGGTCAGTGAGAACCTGCGCACCGGCGCCCGTGACATCACCGGACATCTCGGCGATGCCCTGCGCGTTGTCCGAGACCGGGCCGAAGGTGTCCATGGCGACGATGACACCGACGGTGGTGAGCAGCCCGGTCCCCGCCAGGGCCACCGCGAAGAGCGCCAGCGTGATCGACGTACCGCCGAGCAGGAACGCCCCGTAGACGCCCAGGCCGATCAGCAGCGCCGTGTAGACGGCGGACTCCAGGCCGATGGAGATACCGGCGAGTACAACGGTGGCCGGTCCGGTCAGCGAGGACTTGCCGATGTCCCTGACCGGGCGCCGGCCGGTCTCGGTGAAGTAGCCGGTCAGCTGCTGGATCAGGGCGGCCAGCACGATGCCGATGGCAACGGCGACCAGGGCGAAGATCCGCGGGTCGCCACCGTGCGAGGTGATGGCGCCGTCGGTCACACCGCCCAGATCCGCGTACGAGGACGGCAGGTAGACAAAGACGCCCACGGCCACCAGTACCAGTGAGATCACCGCGGAGATGAAGAATCCGCGGTTGATGGCGGTCATTCCGCTGCGGTCGGCGCGCCGCGGGGCGACCGCGAAGATCCCGATCATCGCGGTGACCACGCCGATCGCCGGGACGATCAGCGGGAAGGCCAGTCCGGCGTCGCCGAAGGCGGCCTCGCCGAGGATGAGCGCGGCGACGAGCGTCACGGCGTACGACTCGAAGAGGTCGGCCGCCATTCCGGCGCAGTCACCGACGTTGTCGCCCACGTTGTCCGCGATGGTGGCCGCGTTGCGCGGATCGTCCTCCGGGATGCCCTGCTCGACCTTGCCGACGAGGTCGGCGCCGACGTCCGCGGCCTTGGTGAAGATGCCGCCACCGACCCTCATGAACATGGCGATCAGCGCGGCACCGAGGCCGAAGCCCTCCAGCACCTTCGGGGCGTCGGCGGCGTAGACGAGCACCACACAGGACGCGCCGAGCAGGCCGAGACCCACGGTGATCATGCCGACCACGCCACCGGTACGAAAAGCGATCTTCATCGCCTTGTGCGAAACGGCGGTGAGATCTTTTTCCGGCTCGCCTTCCACGGGAGTCGCCTCACGCGCAGCAGCGGCCACACGGACATTGCTGCGTACGGCAAGCCGCATCCCGATGTATCCGGTGGTCGCCGAGAAAAGCGCACCCACCAGGAAGAACAACGAACGGCCCGCGCGCTGCGACCAGTTGTCGGCCGGTAGCAGCAGAAGCAGGAAGAAGACCACGACGGCAAAGATGCCGACGGTGCGCAACTGCCGGGCCAGATAGGCATTCGCGCCTTCCTGGACGGCGGCCGCGATCTCCTTCATGCGGTCGGTGCCCTCGCCGGCTGCCAGCACCTGGCGCACCAGCAGTCTGGCGACGACCAGGGCGGCGACGGCGACGACCGCGACAACGATCACGATGACGCGATTGTCATCGGTGAGAACCGCGGCCGCCAGAGAAGCGGATCGGCCGGAAGGTGCGGAAAATGCGGAATCTTGCGCCGGTCCTGCCAGTGGGGTGTTGAAGAACTCCGCCATACGTCCTCCTTGACGCTCAGCGCTCAAGACGTGGACGGATTGTAGGGAGCGGGAGCTGATCAAAACAGTGCGCCGTAAATGTAATTGACCTTCATCGGCCGATCGATAAATGATCGCACCCTCGGATCGAGCCGAATGCAGTAATGGGGCAGGCACATTTTCCGCAGATAATTGATCACACATAAATGAAAAAGGCCCTGCTCAGCAGGGCCCCAAAAGAAGGATCAAGAAATGGATTGCGGAAGAGGCTCGTCCGGACCGGGCCGGGCAAGCCATGCCGGACCGGGGCGGGTGGACCGCCCATGACACCTGTGGCGCCTCAGGGGAGCCTCGTCAGGGCAGTACGGCCACGGGCGTCTTCGGCCAGCTCATACGGATCACTCCGCCGTTGGCTCCCGATCTGACTTCCACATCATCGACAAGGCCGCTGATGACTGCGAGACCCATCTCGTCCTCGCCGTCTGCGTCGCTCTCGCGATCCGGCTCATCCAGCCCCGCGCCGGGCGTGGCGCCGCGTGTCGCGGAGGCTCCGGCGGGTCCGCCGAGAGCGGGGTCGGCCCCGGGGCCGGGCACCTCGTCGGCGACCTCGACGGAGAAGGACTTCTCCTCCTCGATCAGGGCCACGGCGACGGGAGCGGTGATGCCATGGCTGCGGTGCAGCCCGACTGCGCGGCTGCAGGCTTCACCGACGGCGAGTCTGACCTCGTCGAGCACGGCTTCATCGACCCCTGCCCGGCGCGCCACGGCGGCTGCCACGAGGCGGGCCGTCCTGACGTGTTCGGGCTGGGCGCTGAAGCGGAGTTCAACGGTGGCCATGCGATCCCCCTCAGACGTACGGGCGTGCATCCCAGAGGCCCGGGCGCGCTGCCCGGCGTCCCTGCTCTTCTTCCGACCTGCTCATCTTCCGGCCTACTTTTCTTCCGGATCCGACGTACAGCTGTCGACCGACGGACGGACAGACGTTCATCCGGCAGTCCGGCAGCCCGGCCACTCGCAAGCGACCGATCACCGAACGGCCTGGCCGACGGACTGCCCAACGACAGACCACCGGCCGGCCGCCGAACGGCTCGCGCCGACCGGCCGGCCCACTGACCAGCCGACCAGCCGGCTCGCTGATCGGTCGGCTCGACCGTTGGCCGACCGTATCCCGTCGAACGCCGACCGGCCCGATCCGGCCCGGCCGTCCGGTCGAGGCGCCGGTCACCCGGCTCCCCGATGTCCGATCGACCGTCCGGCCAACTGCCCGACCGGCCGATCGGTCTGCCTCACGGCAGTCGGCCGCCGGGCACACTCGCGTCGCACCGGCCGCCTGGCGGGCCACCGGTGCGCCGATCGCGGGCCGACCGTCAGTCGGTGGCCGCAACGGCCTCATCGACCGTGGTGTGAATCGGGAACACCTTGGTCAGACCCGTGATCCGGAAGATCTTGAGAATGCGCTCCTGGTTGCAGACCAGGCGCAGCGAGCCCTCATGGGCCCGGACACGCTTCAGGCCACCCACGAGCACGCCGAGTCCGGTGGAGTCGAGGAAGTCGACGCCTTCCATGTCGACAACCAGGTGGTAGCTGCCGTCATTCACCAACTCGACCAACTGCTCGCGCAGCTTGGGCGCGGTATACACATCAATCTCGCCACCGACCTCGACGACCGTACGGTCGCCACCAGGGCCGGACACATTGCGAGTCGACAAGGACAGGTCCACGGATCCTCCAGCACCTTGCTATCGAGCGGTCGCCCCTCGGTCTCCCCGGCGGAGCCAGGGAACGGATCGCCAGCCGCGATGGCATTCAATCACTTACCAGCAGCCATGCACGACGGCTTGGGGCCATTGTCCGTCACGCCAGTGACACACTCGGTGCCGATGGCCAAGAATCACCGCCCCAGTCGACCACCCGGGAACAGCGACACCAGTCACTCTCCCGCCATGGTCCTCGACCGGCTCGCCGCAGTGGCGGGCCGGTCCGCGCGCATCACTCATACGGAGCACTTGCCCCCGCGTGCGGGAACCCATGCCATCTGGCCCGATCGCATCCGGCCGGAAGTTGTCGCTGCGATCCGGCGGGCCGGAATCGAACATCCGTGGGTGCACCAGGCAGCCGCCGCCGAGCACGCCCTGGACGGCGAATCCGTGGTCATCGCCACCGGCACGGCGTCCGGCAAGTCGCTCGCCTACCTCGCCCCTGTCCTCAGCGCCCTGCTCGACGGCTCCGAGGCTCCGAACGGCCGGGGCGCCACCGCCCTGTATCTGGCCCCCACCAAGGCCCTGGCCGCCGATCAGAGGCGTACCGTGAAGCAGCTCGCGGCACCGCTCGGCAATGCCGTCAGGCCCGCGGTCTACGACGGCGACACCCCGGTCGAGGAACGCGAGTGGGTGCGTCAGTACGCCAACTACGTCCTGACCAACCCCGACATGCTGCACCGCGGGGTACTCCCGTCCCACCCCCGCTGGTCCTCCTTCCTGCGCGCCCTGCGCTTCGTCGTCATCGACGAGTGCCACACCTACCGCGGTGTCTTCGGCTCCCACGTCGCCCAGGTGGTGCGACGGCTCCGCCGTCTGTGCGCCCGTTACGGCGCCGATCCGGTCTTCCTCCTCGCCTCCGCCACCGCGGCGGAACCCTCCGTCGCGGCCGGCCGCCTCACCGGTCTCCCGGTCAAGGAGGTCGCCGACGACTCCTCGCCCCGCGGCGAGCTGGTCTTCGCACTGTGGGAGCCGCCCCTGACCGATCTGCACGGCGAGAAGGGCGCCCCTGTCCGACGTACCGCCACCGCCGAGACCGCCGACCTCCTCACCGATCTCACCGTCCAGGGCGTCCGCTCGGTCGCCTTCGTACGCTCCCGGCGCGGCGCCGAGCTGATCTCCGTCATCGCGAAGGAGCGCCTCGCCGAGGTGGACCGCTCCCTGCCGGCCCGGGTCGCCGCCTATCGCGGGGGATATCTCCCCGAGGAACGCCGCGCCCTGGAGCGCGCCCTGCACTCCGGGGAACTGCTCGGTCTGGCCGCCACCACCGCCCTCGAACTCGGCATCGACGTCTCCGGCCTGGATGCCGTCGTCATCGCCGGCTATCCCGGCACCAGGGCGTCGCTGTGGCAGCAGGCAGGCCGCGCCGGACGCTCCGGGCAGGGCGCCCTGGCCGTCCTGGTGGCCCGCGACGACCCGCTGGACACCTTCCTCGTCCACCATCCCGAGGCGCTGTTCCAGCAGCCCGTGGAGTCGACCGTCCTCGACCCGGACAATCCGTACGTCCTGGCCCCCCACCTGTGCGCCGCCGCCGCGGAGCTTCCCCTCACCGAGCCCGACCTGGAGCTCTTCGGTCCGGCAGTGGCCGAACTGCTGCCGCAGCTGGAAGCCGCGAAACTGCTGCGCAAGCGGGCATCGGGCTGGCACTGGACCCGCCGCGAGCGCGCCGCCGATCTCACCGACATCCGTGGCGAGGGCGGCCGCCCCGTCCAGATCGTCGAGGAGGGCACCGGCCGGCTGCTGGGCACCGTCGACGAATCGGCCGCGCACACCGCCGTCCACGAGGGCGCCGTCCACCTCCATCAGGGCCGCACGTACCTGGTCCGGAAGCTGGATCTGGAGGACTCGGTGGCCCTGGTCGAGGAGGCCGTCCCGCCGTACTCGACCACCGCACGCGACACCACCTCCATCGCCGTCCTGGAGACCGACACCGAGATCCCGTGGGGCGACGGGCGGCTCTGCTACGGCTCCGTGGAGGTCACCAGCCAGGTCGTCTCCTTCCTGCGTCGGAGGCTGATCACCGGCGAGGTCCTCGGCGAGACCAAACTGGACCTGCCACCCCGCACTCTGCGCACCCGCGCCGTCTGGTGGACGGTCACCGAGGACCAGCTCGACGCCGCCCGTATCAACCCGGAGATCCTGGGCGGCGCCCTGCACGCCGCGGAGCACGCGTCGATCGGGATGCTGCCGCTCTTCGCCACCTGCGACCGGTGGGACATCGGTGGCGTGTCCGTGCCCCTGCACCCGGACACCCTGCTGCCCACCGTCTTCGTGTACGACGGCCATCCGGGCGGTGCCGGATTCGCCGAGCGGGCCTTCCACACCGCCAGCACGTGGCTGACCGCGACCCGCCAGGCGATCGCGTCCTGTGAATGCGAGGCGGGCTGCCCGTCCTGCGTCCAGTCCCCCAAGTGCGGCAACGGCAACGAACCACTGCACAAACGCGGTGCCCTGCGCCTCCTCACCGAACTCCTGCGATGCGCACCCCCGGCCCCCGGGCAACCGAGCCCTGCGAAACCGTCGGATCCGGAGCGGGAGTCCGAGGCGGAGGCACCGGCTCCGGAGAGCCGGGAGCAGCCGCCGGAGGACCGGCCCTGGACCTGACCGCCGGTTCGTACGGCCCGAAACTCACCCGGGCCGTCACATCGGCGATCTCCCCGCGCACCGCGCACCGGACCACCACGGCTCCCTGCGCCGCTGCCACCTTCTCGGCGGCCCCGCATGCCGCCCCAGGGCCTTGCAGGGCCCGGTCGGCCGCGGCCAGGGCCGCCAGGTCCGCCGCACCGCCCGCCCGGTGCCGAACGGTCACCACCTGCCCGAGGGCCAGCACGACCGCGAACACCGCGCACAACGTGGCCGTGGTCATCGCCACCCACACCGTGGCCAGGCCCCTGTCCCCGTCCGCCGAGCCCACGCGTCCGCGTGCCGGGCGCAGCCATGCACGGGCGGCTGTACGCAGCCCTGCGAGGGCGGCCGTGCGCCCCCTCTCGCCCGTCCCGTTCATCGCGTCGCCCCGACCGTGTCCTCGGCCAGTGCCGCCGCCTCCGCGTGAAGCGTCAGGGCCAGCGGGCCCGGCCCCGACATCGGCGCCGCCACCCGTACCCGCCACAGCTCCCCGGTCCGTTCCATCGCGATTTCGGCCCCGCCGGGTGCCGCCGAACGGGTGACCTCCAGCACCTGCGCCTCCGGCTCGGAACGGGCCGCCGCCCTCGCCCCGGCCCTCGCCGCGTCCACGCACCGGATCTGGGCGGAGGCGGCCATCAGCGCCCAGACCAGCGCCAGGCCGAACACCACCAGCACCGGAATCGCCATGGCCGCTTCCGCCGTCACCGCACCCCGATCCCTGCGGGCTCCGGCTCCCCCGCCCTCGATACGGGAACGGCCTCCGCCGCACGCCCCGGAACCGCTCTCAGAACTTCGCATCGAGCGCGTCCTTCAGCAGTGACTGCAGTGCGGACATGACCGGCTGGCTGGTGACCACCTTGTAGAGCACCGCCGCGAACGCACAGGCCGCGATCGTCCCCACCGCATATTCGGATGTCGTCATTCCGTTGTCCGACCGGACTCGGCGTGCCATGCCGCGCACCCAGTCCCTGATTCGCCGCGCCATTCCAACCCCCATGGAATTCTTAATTCATATTGAATGGATATTTACTTCTACTTTTCCGTCATCCGGTGTGCAGCAGTCCGGTCGCCAGACCGATCACCACCGGCGCCACCCCGACCGACAGGAAAGCGGGCAGAAAGCAGAGCCCTACGGGAGCGCTGATCCGCACGCCTGCCCGCTGGGCGCGCGCCACCGCCGCACTCGCACGTTCGGCCCGCATCGCCTCGGCCAGCCGTGCCACCGGCTCCGCCGCCGGCGCTCCGGTCGACCCCGCCCGGTCCAGGCAGCGGGCCAGCGCGCTTGCACCCGGTATCTCCCCGAACCGCCCCCAGGCCGCCGCAGGTTCACCACCGAGACGGATCTCCGCGGCCACCCGCGCCAGGCACATGCCGACCGGCCCGCCCAGCGACTCCCCCACCGCCTCCGCCGCCTCCCGGGGCCCGGCCCCGGCGGAGATGCAGGCTGCCAACAGGTCGGCTGCCAGCGGGAGCTGGCGTGCGGCCTCCGCCATCTCCGCGAGCCCGGCCCCCGGTTCGGGGCTGGGTCGGGCCCGCTGCCACCGCCAGGCGCCGTACGCCCCCAGCAGCCCTGCCACGCCCCCTGAGAGGCCGCCGACCAGCACCCAGCCCGCCGCCACAGCGCCCAGTGGCGCGATCCACTCCTTCGTCCGGGCACCAAGTCCCGTATGCCCGCGCCTGCGCTCGCGCCGACGCTCTGGCCGACCGATCGCCAGCAGTGCCGCGCCCCGCCGGCGCACCGTCCGCCTCTGCCGAAACCCCGCCAGAGCAAGGGCCGGGCAGGCGATCGCACTCAGCACCGCGCACACCACCGCCATCAGGTGGACGGCTTCGCCGGTGACCCCGCTCATGCCGCCTCCCCCGCCCGTACGATCCGGGCGGCCCAGTAGAGCCCGGCCGCCTCCAGCAGCCCGCCCGTCGCCAGACAGACCAGCCCGGCCGGGGTATGCAGCAGCACCCTCAACGGATCGGCCCCGAGCGCCGCCCCCAGTCCCAGCCCCAGCACCGGGAGCAACGCCAGCACGGCCACCGTCGACCAGGCCCCCGCCAGTTGGGCACGTAACTCCTCCCGTCTGCGCTGCTCGGCCCGCAACGCGCCCTCCAGGCGGTCCAGACCCGCCGCGAGCCCGGCCCCACCGTCGGCCGCCACCCGCCAGCAGGCCGCCACCCCGGCCAGCCCGTCCAGACCCGGCTCCCGTGCCGCCTGCCCGAGCGCCCCCGGCACATCGCCACCGAATCGCGCCGCAGCCGACACACCGGCCTCAGCAGCCCCCAACACCCCGGTGCCGCGGACGGCGACGAGCAACGCCTGCCCCGGTTCGTGTCCGGCCCGCAACTCACCTACGACCGCGGCGCACAGCGCCACCACCCCGGCCGCCCGGCGTTCCCGCTCCTTGCCCAGGGCCCGTCTCCGCAGCCACCGCCGCACCAGCGGCACCGCCACCGCCCCGGCCAGCAGCGGGAGCACGGACTCCCCCAGCACGGCGACGACCAGCGCCACCGGGAGGCAGAGCCACTCCCGCCGCTCCCTCAACCCCGCCCGCAGCCACGTCCCGGCCCACTCCCAGCGTGCTCGCAACGGCGGCTGCCGAACCGCCTCGTCGACGAACAGCACCCGAGCCCTCCGTCGCCCATGGTCCTGCGCCACCACCAGCCAGACCGCCACCCCGACGCACAGGGCCACCGCACAGCCCGCGCTCGCCGACAGCCCCGTCGGCACACCCCCGGTCACAGCGCACCCCCGACCAGCAACCGCAGCTGCTCCCAGCCCCGCTCCCGCACGAATCCATCGGCACCCCAGCGCAGCGCGGGCACGGTCACCACCAGCCCCGTCGCGTCCCGCTCCAGCACCTGCACCTCGGCGATCCGGCGCAGTCCGGCCCGGTCCCGCACAAGATGAACCACCACCGACAGCGCGGCCGCCAACTGGCTGTGGAGCGCTGTCCGATCCAGCCCCGCCGCCGTCCCAAGGGCCTCAAGACGGGCCGGTACGTGCTCGGCCGCATTGGCGTGAACCGTCCCGCAGCCGCCTTCGTGGCCGGTGTTCAAAGCGGCCAGGAGTTCGGTGACCTCGGCGCCCCGTACCTCTCCGACCACCAGCCGGTCGGGCCGCATCCGCAGCGCCTGCCGCACCAGGTCCCGGAGAGTCACCCGGCCCGCCCCCTCCTGGTTGGCGGGGCGCGACTCCAGGCGCACCACATGCGGATGGTCCGGCCGCAACTCCGCCGAGTCCTCGGCAAGTACGATCCGCTCCCGCTCCCCGACCACACCCAGCAGGCTCGACAGCAGGGTCGTCTTCCCGGCGCCCGTCCCCCCACTGATCAGATACGAGACCCGGGCCTCCACCAAGGCCCGCAGCACCCGGTCACCGCCCGGCGGCACCGTCCCCGCCGCAACCAGCTCCGTCAGCGAGAAGGCCCTGGGCCGCACCACCCGGAGCGACAGGCACGTCGAGCCGACGGACACCGGCGGCAGCACGGCATGCATACGGGTGCCGTCCGGCAGCCTCGCGTCCACCCAGGGGCGGGCGTCGTCCAGCCGGCGCCCCGCCACGGCGGCCAGCCGCTGTGCCAGCCTGCGCACCGCGGCGGCGTCCGTGAAGGTCACCCCGGTGAGTTCTAGACCGCCACCCCGGTCCACCCACACCCGGTCCGGCGCGGAGACCAGCACATCCGTCACCACCGGATCGGCGAGCAGCGGCTCCAGCACTCCGGTCCCGACCAGCTCGCCACGCAACTCATCGGCCGCACCGAGCACTTCGGCGTCCCCGAGCAGCCGTCCCTGGGCCCGCAGCGCGGCCGCGACCCCGGCGGGCGTCGGCGCCGTGCCGCTCTGCGCGAGCCGCTGCCGTACGGCATCGAGCAGCATCTCCGTCATGACTCGCCTCCACCGGCGCGTCCCCCCGCGCCCTCCGATGCGAGCGCCCGTTCCCAGAACGCCGCGCAGAACCTGGCCAGCGGACCGCGCGCACTGCCGCCCGGCGGCGCACCGCCGTCCTGGGCAGCCAGCAGCCCGGCGTCGAGCGGGAGTTCACCGGCGAGCGGCAACCCCAGCGCCTGCGCCACCCACCGCTCGTCGAGGCCCGCCGCGTACGGCCCGCGAGAGACCACCCGCAGGTCGCCCAGGATCATCCCGGCCATCGACGCCACACGCTTCGCCGCCGCTACCGCGCGAAGCTCCCCCGGAACCACCAACAGCCCGAGGTCCAGCTGCGCGAGCGCCTCGGCCACCGATTCGTCGACCCGGCGCGGCAGATCGACGACCACCACCCCGCCGAGCCTGCGTGCCGCGGCCAGCACGGCCTGTATGGCCTGTGGCGGGATGACCACCCAGTCGTCGCGGCCCCAACTGAGCACCCGCAGCCCATGCAGCGCCGGCAGTGATTCCTCCAGTGCGCCCCCGCCGACTCGCCCCTTGGAATGGGCGAAATCCGGCCATCGCATCCCCTCGGCCCGTTCGCCACCGAGCAGCACGTCGATGCCACCGCCGAGCGGGTCGCCGTCGATCAGCATGGTCCGCCGGCCGGCCCTGGCCGCGGTCACCGCGAGAGCACAGGCCAGTGTGGACGCACCCGAGCCGCCCCGTCCGCCGATCACCCCCACGGTGAGCGCCGGCCGGCCCACGCCTTCTGCCGCATTGGCGATCTGGTCGACGAGCCAGCTCTCCGAATCGGGCAGCCTCAGCACGTACTCGGCCCCGATCTCCACAGCGCGGCGCCAGACATCCGGGGCGTCCTGATCCCGGCCAACGAGCATCACGCCCCGCCTGCGCACCGCCCCTCGGCACCGCTGGGCGGCATCGTCGCCCACGAGAACCATCGGAGCCTGTTCCCAGCTGCCTCTGTTTTCGGGCAGTGAGTGATGAACTTCCGGATCCGCTCCGGCTGCCGCACACAGCCGCAGCAGATCGTCGAGCAGTTCCACATCCTCGGTCACGATCAGCGGTCCGCCCCGCCGTGCTCCGGCGGCCGACAGAGGATCCCGTGCGATGGACTCGGCCACGATCTCCGCCCCCTCTCACTGCAGCTTCATCGCGGTTCGCGGTGATCTCGGAGCGTTCCGGGATCGGCGATTCCACAACCCGCGGACTTCGCGGTGGAATCACCGTGCAGCGCTTCGGAAAATCGTGTGGATCTTGCTCGAAAACTGTGGACAACTCCACCGTTGTGAATATCTCTGTCGCTCATACCGGCGACTTCCGGAGCGCAGCACTTCCGCTACGCACCGTGACGAGTCATGATGGTGGAGGACAGCACGAGAAGCGGGCCGTCGCGGCCGAAATGGAGGCAGAATGCTTGATTCCGAACGGCAGAAACGCGTCCGGACATGCGACGACCCCCGCCGGGGGGGAGAGCGGGGGTCGTCCCCACGGCCGACTCGGGGGGGGAGGAGCCGGACCGGGTTAGCACGGTCGCGAACGATCCGTGACTTCCATGGTGTACCCGAGAGCCTTCTCAGGCAAACCCACGCGCCGGAGTTTACGCCGAATGATGTCCCCCTATGCTCTGCCTTGTGGAAAACCGCTTCTTGCCGCGCACAGCCGCCTTCTTTGACCTGGACAAGACGGTCATTGCGAAGTCTTCGACGCTGACCTTCAGCAAGTCCTTCTACCAAGGCGGACTGATCAACCGCCGCGCTGTACTGCGCACTGCGTACGCACAGTTCGTGTTCCTTGCCGGGGGTGCAGATCACGACCAGATGGAGCGGATGCGGGAATATCTCTCCGCACTCTGCAAGGGCTGGAACGTCCAGCAAGTGAAGGAAATCGTCGCCGAGACCCTGCACGATCTGATCGACCCCATCATCTACGACGAAGCAGCGACGCTCATCGAGGAGCACCACACCGCCGGACGCGATGTGGTGATCGTTTCGACCTCGGGCGCCGAGGTCGTCGAGCCGATCGGCGAGCTGCTCGGTGCCGACCGGGTCGTCGCCACCCGAATGGTCGTCGGCGACGACGGCTGCTTCACCGGAGAAGTCGAGTACTACGCATACGGACCGACAAAGGCCGAGGCGATCAGGGCCCTCGCGGTGTCGGAGGGATACGACCTCTCGCGCTGCTACGCCTACAGCGACTCCGCCACGGATGTACCGATGCTGGAGTCGGTCGGCCATCCGCACGCGGTCAATCCGGATCGCGCGCTGCGGCGCGAGGCGACCCTCCGCGAGTGGCCGATTCTCGTCTTCGACCGGCCGGTCCGTCTCAAGCAGCGACTGCCCGCGTTCTCGCTGCCGCCACGGCCGGCACTGGTCGCGGTGGCAGCGGTGGGCGCAGCCGCCGTCACGGCAGGACTGGTCTGGTACACCTCCCGCCGCCGCGCCGCCACGGCCTCCGTCTGACGCACCCCTGGACGGCGGCCAGGCATACGTCGCCCCGGTCAGCGCGAATTATCCAACTCGCCCGTAATTGAACCTAAAAGTAAAGAAGTGGGGCCAGCACTACCGCTCACCCCGGCTCTGGAGTACAAATGACTCAACGGCCCGCGAGACCAAGGACATCCGAGAGGATTACCTGTAACGCAGATACGGCCCCACGGACCGAGCATGAAAGCCGAGCACCCACGCGACGTCGACCCGTCGATTACGGGCCAGCCGCACCAGGGAAACGGGCAAAGCATCCCGACCTGATGGGCATATTTCGAGGACGCATGGTAACTGGGTAGACATGCCAGCGGCGGTACCGAGGACGGTACCGCCGCAACCCTTTTGTCGGGTAGTGAAGTCGACTCGGTGAAGAAAATTCGCTGAAGTTACCGCGATGAAGTTACTTCGGTGGATTTATCGCGCCGCGCACCGCAACTCACACTGTGCCGCACACCGCGACTCACAGGCCCGGCCCGGGATCCAGCCGTTCCACTGATACGTGTTACGCGGCACCGCGCTGCAGCGCCTCGCACACCGCCGTCGACTCCCTGACGCCCAGTTCCACGGAGCGTCCGCAGTGCGCGATCCAGGCCGCCATCCCCTCCGGCGTTCCCGAGAGATAGCCCTCAAACGCCCCGATGTAAGCCGCCCGCCCCTGCTCGGCATGGCCCACCTCGGCGGGACAGATCGACTTGGGGTCGAGCCCGCTCCCGATCAGCACGATCCGCTCGGCGGTCCGCGCGACGAGGCCGTTGTACGAGCCGAAGGGGCGCAGGGCCAGCAGTTCACCGTGCACGACCGCCGCCGTCACCAGCGCAGGTGCCGAAGTGCCGGAGAGAATCAGCCCGGAGAGCCCCTCCAACCGCCCGGCCACTTCGTCGGCGTCCGGCAGTGGCGCCTCGACCAGCGGCTCGTCCACAGGCTCGCCGGCCAGTCTCGGCCGGCCGACGGCATCGTCGGGTGCCGCCCCGCCGGCCGCGACCAGATGCAGCCGGGCCAGCACCCGTAGCGGCGACTGCCGCCAGATGGAGAGCAGTTGACCCGCTTCGGCGGTCAGCCTCAGGGCCGCTCCGATCACATGCGCCTCACCGTCACCGCTGAAGTCGGTGCGTCGGCGCACCTCCTCCAGGTTCCAGTCGGCACCGGACAGCGCCGCCGAGCCACGGGCGCCGCGCAGCGCCGCTTCCGCGGTGACCTCATTGCTGCGGCGCCGCATGACGCGGTGACCGTAGACCCGGTCGACGGCCTTGCGTACGGAGTCCACCGCGTCGGCGACCCCCGGCAGGGCGCCCAGGGCGGCGAGCGGATCAGAGGCAGTCGTACTCATAGGTAACGAGGCTACGCGCACCCTGCGCCGATACCGCCCGGGAGTGGCCTTCTTCACGAAGTGCGACAGCAGACCGCGATCACACCGCTACCCTAGGTGAACATGAAGATCGCTTTCGTAGGGAAGGGCGGCAGCGGCAAGACGACGCTGTCCTCGCTCTTCATCCGCCACCTCGCCGCCAATGAAGCCCATGTCGTCGCGGTGGACGCCGACATCAACCAGCACCTCGGGGCCGCGCTCGGCCTCGATGACCAGGAGGCCGCCGCGCTGCCCGCCATGGGGGCGCACCTGCCTCTGATCAAGGAGTATCTGCGCGGCAGCAATCCCCGCATCTCCTCCAGCGAGACGATGATCAAGACGACTCCGCCCGGCGAGGGCTCACGGCTGCTGCGGGTCCGCGAGGACAACCCGATCTATGACGCGTGTGCCCGTGCGGTCCGGCTCGACGACGGGGACATCCGGCTGATGGCCACCGGGCCGTTCACCGAGTCGGATCTGGGCGTGGCCTGCTACCACTCCAAGGTCGGAGCGGTCGAGCTCTGCCTCAACCATCTCGTCGACGGCCCCGACGACTATGTCGTCGTCGACATGACCGCGGGTTCGGACTCCTTCGCTTCGGGGATGTTCACCCGCTTCGACATGACGTTCCTGGTCGCGGAACCGACTCGTAAGGGCGTCTCTGTCTATCGCCAGTACAAGGAGTACGCGCGGGACTTCGGGGTCGCGTTGATGGTCATCGGCAACAAGGTGCAGGGCGAGGACGATCTGGAGTTCCTGCGCGCCGAGGTGGGCGACGACCTGCTGGTCAGCGTCGGGCACTCCGACTGGGTACGGGCGATGGAAAAGGGCCGCCCCGCTCGCTTCGAGCTGCTGGAGGCGGACAACCGGATGGCTCTGCAGGCGCTGCAGAATGCCGCCGAGGACTCGTACGAGCAGCGGGACTGGAAGCGCTACACGCGGCAGATGGTCCATTTCCATCTGAGGAACGCGGAGAGCTGGGGCAACGAGAAGACGGGCGCCGATCTGGCTGCCCAGGTCGACCCCGCCTTCGTTCTCGACGAGCGATACGCGCAGGACGGCGCCGCTCAGCCCGCCTGAGTCCGCCTCGGCACCCCCGCCGGACGGGTTCGCTCCTCCCGACGAGAGCCGGTACATCCTTGAGCGCCGGACGGGATCGGTTCTCCGACCCGTCCGGCGCTTGACGCGCAGCGCTACTGCCCGCCCGTCCTGCTCATGACGCGTCGGCCACGGCCGAAGGCCGCGCAGCTCAGCGGCCGCGCTCGCCGGTTCCCCCTTTGTGTTTTTTCGCGATCCTGCAAGAGGGCCGCTGACCTCCGGGCCCGGCATGACTGTGTCCCCCTGTCATCGGGCCTCGACGCCGAGCGCAGATTTCGAGTCCAGCTGCACAGATGCACGACATCGAGATGCCCAGATGTCCAGCTGCTGAGCTGCCGAGCCGTCCAGCGGTCGAGCTAGCGACCGGCCTTGTCCGCGCCGGGCCCCGCGTGAGCCTTGTCGGCCCCCGCTGCCCGGCCGGATCCGGCGGTCGCCGCTCCGTCGAGGAACGCGGTCCATCCCTTCTCAGGCGCCTGGCCGACATCAAGCGTGCCGAGTTTCGCCAGCGTCGCGGGGTCCTGCGCGTCCAGCCAGTCGGCCAGCTGCCGGAAGGACACGCAGCGGACACCCTCCTTGGTACAGACCGACGCGATGGTCTCCTCGACAGCGCGCATGTACGTGCCGCCGTTCCAGGACTCGAAGTGGTTGCCGATGATCAGCGGGGCGCGGTTTCCGTCGTACGAGCGGTCGAAGGCCTGGAGCAGGCCGTCGCGCATCTGATTGCCCCAGTACTCGTGCATGTTCGGGTCGCCCTGCGTCGTCGTACCGGACTGGTTGAACATGAAGTTGTAGTCCATCGAGAGGGTCTCGAACTCGCGGCCCGGCACGGGGACGAGCTGCATCGAGAGGTCCCAGATGCCGTCCTTCTTCTTCGGCCAGACCTGGTTGTTGACCCCGCTGGAGTCGTAGCGGAAGCCCATCGTCCGTGCTGCGGCCAGCAGGTTCTTCTGCCCCTCCAGGCAGGGGGTGCGGCCGCCGATGAGCTCCTTGTCGTAGTCGAAGGGCAGCGGCTTCTCCCCATCGAGGCCGGGGGCGTTGGTCTTCCAGCTCTTCACGAAGGACTTGGCCTGGCTGATCTCGCTCTTCCACTGGTCGACGGACCAGGTTCCGACGCCGCCCTCGGGACCGCAGAAGTGGCCGTTGAAGTGGGTACCGATCTCATCACCGTCCTCCCAGGCCGCGCGCACCTGGGTGATGGTGTTCCGGATTCCCTCGGTGTCGTTGAAACCGATGTCGGAGCTGCCGACGTTGTGCTTCGGCGGGTCGTAGAGCTCTCGCTTGTCCTCCGGCAGCATGTACACGCCGCTGAGGAAGTACGTCATGTTCGCGTGGTACTTCTTGCCCACCTCACGGAAGTGCGAGAACAGCTTCTGGCTGTCCTCGCCTGCGCCGTCCCACGAGAACACCACGAACTGCGGCGGCTTCTGACCGGACGCCAGCCGCTTCGCCACAGGCTGCTTCGGCTGACTGCCGGTGAATGCGGTGGAACCGTCACCGATGAGCCGGACGACGCTCTCGGGCGCGGCCACGGCTTCGGGGGCCTTCTTCTTCGCTCCGGCGGCCTTCTTCGCCGCCCCCGGGCCGGCGGCTCCCCTACCGGTATCGGAATCGGAACCGGAGGAGCACCCGGCCACTCCCGCAGTCAGCGCGACGGCCACGACGCCCAGGGCGACCCGCCCGACGGCGGCCCTCTTCGCAGTGGCCCTCTTCGTAACGGCTCTCTTCGCGACAACTGTCGTCGTGGCGGCCATCATCCGCCCACCCTCTTCCTCGCAGGTAATTTGCGTCGAAGTGCCGACACGGCGCGGTCAAGTTCGCACACCGTTCGGTTTGGATCAGCACGACAGGCCGAATGAAAAGATGACTACTCACCTCAATGAGTGATGGAGTGGCCCATTTGATCTCAACTATGGACACAGATCTTTACTCTCCATTACGATCTGTTTACTGAGAGTTGAGAAATCCCGCCGCTGCACGCCGTGACCCACGGCCGCGTCCCCCACATTCCGCGACCGCGCTGCCCGGAGGAGACGGGAACATGCCTGCTTGCGCCCCCACTCGTCACAACCGCACATCCCGTAGTTCGCGCCCACCACGCGCTTCGGGAATCAAGCGACCACACAGCCCGCCGCCACGCGGTGGACGATTCCGCATCGCGGGCGCCGATCTGTCCGCATCGATCACGGTGTTCCTGCTGGCCGTCCCCATGTCGCTCGGCCTCGCCGTCGCCATGGACGCCCCGCTGGAAGCCGGCCTCGTCTCCGCCGCGATCGGCGGCATCGTCGCCGGGCTGCTCGGCGGCACTCCCCTCCAGGTCAGCGGCCCGTCCGCCGGACTGACCGTGGTCACAGCCGAGTTGATCCAGATCTACGGCTGGCGCACCACCTGCGCGATCACCATCGGGGCCGGGCTTCTGCAGATCCTGCTCGGCTCACTGCGCGCGGCGCGCAGCGCCCTCGCCGTCAGCCCCGCCATCGTCCACGGCACCCTCGCCGGAATCGGCGTGGCCATCGCGCTCGCCCAGCTGCACATCGTGCTCGGCGGTTCGCCGCAGAGTTCAGCCGTCGCCAACGCCCTTGCGCTCCCCCACCAGTTGAGCCGGGTGAGCCCGGCCGCCCCGGTCATCGGCGTGCTGACCATCACCGTCCTGGTCCTGTGGCCTCGTATTCCCGGCCGTCTCGGCAGCGCCGTACGACGGGTCCCGGCCGCCCTCGTCGCGGTGGTGACCGCAACGGCGGTGGCCGCACTCGTCGCACCCGGGATCGCCCGGGTCGATCTTCCGTCCTGGCGCTCGCACGCCCTGCCGGAGTTGCCGCACGGCCCCGTACTCGCCCTGGCCACCGCCGTGTTCACGGTAATGCTGGTGGCCAGCCTGGAGTCGCTGCTCGCCGCGGTGGCTGTGGACAAGCTGTCGGCCGACCGCGCCACCGAGCAGACGGCCGCCCGGTCCGGGGCCGGCTCGATGCCGACACCCGCATCGGCCGCGCCTGCCCTCTCGCCTTCGCCCTCACCCTCGGCATCAGCTCCGGCCGCTTCCCCCACCCCGCCCGCCAGGCGCTCCGATCTCGACCGTGAGCTACGCGCCCAGGGCATCGCCAACGCACTGTCCGGGCTGGTGGGCGGGCTGGCCGTGTCCGGCGGCGCGGTGCGCAGTTCGGCGAACGTACGCGCCGGGGCGACGGGACGTGCCTCCACCGTGCTGCACGGCGTCTGGGTGCTGCTCGCCACCGGGCTGCTGGTCACCGTGCTGGAGTGGATCCCGTTGGCCGCGCTCGCCGCGCTGGTGATGATGGTCGGTATCCAGATGGTGAGCTTCGCCCACATCCGCAACGTTCATAAGCACCGCGAATTCCTGGTGTACGGGGCGACGATCACCGGCGTGGTCCTCTTCGGCGTACTCAAGGGCGTGGCTATCGGCATCGCGGTGGCGGTGGCGGTCGCCCTGCACCGGCTCGCCCGGACCAGGATCACGGTCACCGATCAGGGCGGACAGCATCTGGTCGTCGTACGTGGACAGTTGACGTTCCTCGCGGTGCCCCGGCTCAGTCGTACGCTCGGCCAGCTGCCCCAGGGCGGAGATGCCGTCGTCGAACTGGACGGCTTCTTCATGGACCATGCGGCGTACGAGGCGATCCAGGGCTGGAGCATCGCCCAGACCGCCCACGGCGGCAGGGTCGAGTTCACCGGCAGGTCCGGCGGCCGGATCGCCGAGCCCACCTCGGCGGCGCACTCCTGTTGCCGCCCCTGGACACCGTGGCGCAACCATCACTGCCACGACGGGCCCGACCGTACGCCCGAACCCGGTCACGGCCTCGACGGCCCCTCCATCGGCACCCGCCCCGGCACGCCCCACAACGCCCCCGCCCTCGCCCCTGCCCCAGGCCCGGCCCCCGCAGCCCCCCGCAGGACCGGCGGCAATCGGCTGATCAGCGGCCTGAGTTCGTTCCAGCGCAACACCGCTCCGCTGGTGCGCGATGAGCTGGCTCGTCTGGCCGTCGAGGGGCAGCGCCCGTCCCAGCTCTTCATCACCTGCGCGGACTCCCGGCTGGTCACCAGCATGATCACCGCGAGCGGCCCGGGTGACCTGTTCACCGTGCGGAACATCGGCAATCTGGTGCCCTTGCCGAATGCCGAGTCGGGTGACGACTCGGTGGGTGCAGCGATCGAGTACGCGGTGGATGTGCTGAAGGTGGAGTCCATCACCGTCTGCGGGCACTCCGGCTGCGGAGCGATGCAGGCGCTGCTCGGCGGCAAACCGGACCCGGAGACTCCGCCCACGTCCCTGTGGCGGTGGTTGAGACATGGGCTGCCGAGCCTGGAGCGAATGGCATCCCGGCACCACGCCTGGGCCCGGATCTCCGGACGGCTGCCGACCGATGCGCTGGAGCAGCTCTGCCTCACCAATGTGGTCCAGCAATTGGAGCATCTGCGGGCACACGAATCGGTGGCGCGGCGGCTCGCCGAAGGCACGCTCCGGCTGCACGGCATGTACTTCCACGTGGGCGAGGCACAGGCCTATCTGCTGACCGAGGGTGCGAGCAGTGGGCTGGAGCTCGACGAGGTCTTCGACCGCGTGGGACCCGGCGAACCCTCCGGGCCCAGCGCCCACCCCGAGCCCAGCGACCCCTCCGGCTCCGACGACCACTCCGGTCCCGGCAATGCCACCACCGCGGGCGACCCCGCCCGTCCCGGCGATCCCTCCGGTCCAGGCGAATTGGAACGCACCAGCGCCTGAACCACATTCGCTCCAGGGCCGTGAGACCTTGTGGTCCTGCCTCCGCATCGCACTGCGCCGCACCGCACTGAACCGCGCCGCGCCGCGCCGCATGTGGATGCGGGACCGTGTCTCCATACACGAGACACAGGTCTAAACCAATTTCGGGCAGGCACTTGTCACCCGGCCTTTGGCCTGATGAGCTATGCCCCGGGACACAACGGACACCCTGGGAATGGGAGATGTCGTGAGCAACGAAAGCCTGGCCAATCTGCTCAAGGAGGAGCGGCGGTTCGCACCGCCTGCCGATCTGGCCGCCAATGCCAACGTCAAAGCGGAGGCGTACGAGCAGGCCGAGGCGGACCGGCTGGGCTTCTGGGCCGAGCAGGCCCGTCGCCTGACCTGGGCCACGGAGCCGACCGAGACGCTCGACTGGAGCAACCCGCCCTTCGCGAAGTGGTTCGCGGACGGCAAGCTCAACGTCGCGTACAACTGCGTGGACCGCCACGTCGAGGCCGGCAACGGCGACCGCGTCGCCATCCACTTCGAGGGCGAGCCCGGCGACAGCCGCTCCATCACCTACGCACAGCTCAAGGACGAGGTCTCCCGGGCCGCCAACGCGCTCACCGAGCTCGGCGTCGGCAAGGGCGACCGGGTCGCCGTCTATCTGCCCATGATCCCCGAGGCCGCCATCGCGATGCTGGCCTGCGCCCGCATCGGCGCCGCCCACTCGGTGGTCTTCGGCGGCTTCTCCGCCGACGCCATCGCCGCCCGTATCCAGGATGCGGACGCCAAGGTCGTCATCACCGCCGACGGTGGCTACCGCCGCGGCAAGCCGTCCGCGCTCAAGCCCGCCGTGGACGACGCCGTCTCCCGTATCGACAGCGTCGAGCACGTCCTCGTGGTGCAGCGCACCGGCCAGGACACCGCGTGGACCGAGGGCCGCGACATCTGGTGGCACGAGATCACCGGCCGGCAGTCCGCCGAGCACACCCCCGAGGCCTTCGAGGCGGAGCAGCCGCTCTTCATCCTCTACACCTCCGGCACGACGGGTAAGCCGAAGGGCATCCTGCACACCTCCGGCGGCTACCTGACGCAGACGGCGTACACCCACAACGCGGTCTTCGACCTCAAGCCGGAGACCGATGTCTTCTGGTGCACCGCCGACATCGGCTGGGTGACCGGCCACTCGTACATCGTCTACGGCCCGCTGGCCAACGGCGCGACCCAGGTCATGTACGAGGGCACGCCGGACTCCCCGCACCAGGGGCGTTTCTGGGAGATCGTGCAGAAGTACGGCGTCACGATCCTCTACACCGCGCCGACCGCGATCCGTACGTTCATGAAGTGGGGTGACGACATCCCCGCCAAGTTCGACCTGAGCAGTCTCCGGATCCTCGGTTCGGTCGGTGAGCCGATCAACCCCGAGGCGTGGATGTGGTACCGCAAGCACATCGGCGCCGACAAGTGCCCGATCGTGGACACCTGGTGGCAGACCGAGACCGGCGCGATGATGATCGCGCCGCTGCCGGGCGTGACGGAGACCAAGCCGGGAAGCGCCCAGCGCGCCCTGCCCGGTATCTCGGCCACGGTCGTCGACGACGAGGCCAACGAGGTTCCGAACGGCGGGGGCGGCTACCTCGTCCTCACCGAGCCGTGGCCGTCGATGCTCCGCACCATCTGGGGCGACGACCAGCGCTTCATCGACACCTACTGGTCGCGCTTCGAGGGCAAGTACTTCGCGGGCGACGGCGCCAAGAAGGACGAGGACGGCGACATCTGGCTGCTCGGCCGGGTCGACGACGTGATGCTCGTGTCCGGGCACAACATCTCGACCACCGAGGTCGAGTCGGCGCTCGTGTCGCACCCCTCGGTCGCCGAGGCGGCCGTGGTCGGTGCCGCCGACGAGACGACCGGCCAGTCCATCGTCGCGTTCGTGATACTGCGCGGTACGGCCGACGCCTCCGACGAGCTGGTCGCGGAGCTGCGCAACCACGTCGGCGCCACGCTCGGCCCGATCGCCAAGCCGAAGCGGGTCCTGCCGGTCGCCGAGCTGCCGAAGACCCGCTCCGGCAAGATCATGCGGCGCCTGCTGCGCGATGTCGCCGAGAACCGCGAGCTGGGGGACGTCACGACGCTGACCGACTCCTCGGTCATGTCTCTCATCCAGACCCAGCTGCCGTCGTCCTCCTCCGAGGACTGACCACAGCCTCCGAGGACTGACCACAGGCTCTGAGACCGACCACGATCTCCGAGGACTGACCACAGCGAGCAGCAGTACGTCCCCGAGGGGCATCCGGCAACGCGCCGGGTGCCCCTCGGACATTTAAGGTGAAGATCACCGGATACAGCCCCGCACGCCCCGGGTACAGTGGCAGTTGCGTCAACAAGGCAATAAGAAATCTCCACAGGGTGTGCCGGGAAGTCTGGTCGGCAAGTGCATCAGCCATGCCATCGCTGCCGTACCGACCCGGAGGTCTCCACTCGTGGCCGCGCCCACCCCCGCACCCCCGTCTCCCTCCCGTCGCACCTTCCTCGGACGGCTGTCCCTCCCCGAGCGGAACTACCTCGCCGAAGCCCTGCGCACCGAGACCGTCGGCGGCGTCATCCTGCTGGTCGCCGCGATAGCCGCCCTGCTGTGGGCGAACACCTTCGGTTCCAGTTACGCGTCCGTCAGCGGCTTCCACTTCGGGCCGGAGTCGCTGGGCCTCAACCTCTCCGTGGCGCACTGGGCGGCGGACGGGCTGCTCGCGATCTTCTTCTTCGTCGCGGGCGTCGAGCTCAAGCGGGAACTGGTCGCGGGCGAACTGCGCGACCCCAAGGCGGCCGCCCTCCCGGTCGTCGCCGCACTGTGCGGAATGGCGGTTCCGGCTGTTGTCTACACCCTGGTGAACGTGGTCGGCGGAGGTTCGACGGGCGGCTGGGCCGTCCCCACCGCCACCGATATCGCCTTCGCGCTCGCCGTCCTCGCGGTCATCGGCACCTCGCTGCCGAACGCGCTGCGCGCCTTCCTGCTGACCCTCGCCGTCGTCGACGACCTCTTCGCAATCCTGATCATCGCGGTCTTCTTCACCGAGCAGATCGACTTCATGGCGCTCACCGGCGCCTTCATCGGCCTGGCCGTCTTCTATCTGCTGCTGCGCAGGAATGTGCGCGGCTGGTACATCTACGTACCGCTCGCCCTGGTCATCTGGGGCCTGATGTACAACAGCGGCATCCACGCCACGATCGCCGGTGTCGCCATGGGCCTGATGCTCCGCTGCACCCGGCGCGAAGGCGAGACCCACCCCCCCGGCGAGCACATCGAGCACCTGATCCGCCCGCTGTCGGCCGGGGTCGCCGTACCGCTGTTCGCCCTCTTCTCGGCCGGTGTCTCCCTCTCCGGCGGCGCACTGGCGGACGTCTTCACCCGGCCCGAGACGCTCGGTGTCGTCCTGGGTCTCGTGGTCGGGAAGACCGTGGGCATCTTCGGCGGTACGTGGCTGGCCAGCCGCTTCACCAAGGCGGAGCTGAACAAGGACCTGGCCTGGGCGGATGTCTTCGCGGTCGCCTCGCTCGCCGGCATCGGCTTCACCGTCTCGCTGCTCATCGGTGAGCTGGCCTTCGTCGGCGACGAGGACATGATCAACGAGATCAAGGCCGCCGTGCTGATCGGTTCGCTGACGGCCGCCGTACTCTCCGGTGTACTGCTCAAACTCCGGGTACGCAGATACCGGGCGCTGCACGAGGCGGAGGAGCTCGACGAGGACGAGGACGGGGTGCCCGACATCTACGAGCAGGACGACCCGGAGTACCACCTGCGGATGGCCGCGCTCCACGAGAGGAAGGCGGCCGAGCACCGCCGTCTTGCCCAACTGGCGGGGGCAGCGCGCAGCGAGCCGGACAGTCCGGCATGATCTGACACCAGATGTGTTGAGCAGCAGAACAGGAGAGGGAGTCAGGGATGAGCGACCCCGGCAACAACGCGGGCAGCGCCGACCGCAGTCTCGGGCAGCTGGTCGCCGCGGCGACAGCCGAGATGTCCGCACTGGTGCACGACGAGATCGCCCTGGCCAAGGCCGAGGTACGACAGGACGTCAGGCGCGGCGTCATCGGAAGCGTGGCGTTCATCGTCGCGGGCGTGCTGATCCTGTTCGCGGTGCCGGTACTGACCTTCGCGGCGGCGTACGGGATCCACAACCTGGGGCTCGGGCTCGCCTGGTCGTTCCTGATCGTGGGTGGCGCCTTCATCGTGCTGGCGCTGCTGCTTGCGCTGTTCGCCGTGGCCAAGCTCAAGAAGCTGAAGCCGCCGGAGAAGTCCATCGCTTCGGCCAAGCAGACGGCGGCCGTACTGCAGGGCGTCAAGCCGCACCCGAGGCCCGCCGTCACGGCGGGGACGAGCCGTCCGGCCGTCTCGGGCAGCACGCTGGCGGGCAAGGCCATGGAGAAGGCTCCGGTCCAGGACAAGGCCTCCTCTGTGGCACGCTCGTCCACATGACGGTCCCCGATTCCAGCGCATTCGGCCCAGTAGACCCTGAAGGCCCCGCAGGTCCGGAAGGTCGGGCACGCCCGGAAGGTCAGGCAGACCCGGAAGGCCAGGCCGCCCCCGCGGGCCGGGGCGGCCGGGGCGGCCGGGCAGGCAAGGCAGGCCGGACGGGCCCGGACAACGCCCCAGGCTCTCCACGCCCCTCGGGCCCTGCAAGCTCCCCCAGCTCTACCGGCTCTACCGCCTCGCCCAGCTCGCCCGGCTCACCCACCCCGCCCGGCCCAACCAACCGGATCGGCCCGACGGGCCCGGTCGGATCCGGCGGGCCCGTGCGGATCGACGGGCCGTGGACCCACCGGGACGTGGCGGCCAACGGCGCCCGCTTCCACATCGCCGAGCTCGGCGAGGGGCCGCTGGTGCTGCTGCTGCACGGCTTCCCGCAGTTCTGGTGGACCTGGCGCCACCAGCTCACCGCGCTGGCCGACGCCGGTTTCCGGGCCGTCGCGATGGATCTGCGCGGGGTAGGCGGCAGCGACCGTACGCCCCGGGGTTACGACCCCGCCAACCTGGCGCTCGACATCACCGGCGTGATCCGCTCACTCGGCGAACCGGACGCGGCCCTGGTCGGCCATGACATGGGCGGCTACCTCGCCTGGACGGCCGCGGTGATGCGTCCGAAGCTGGTGCGCCGCCTCGTGGTCTCCTCGATGCCGCATCCGCGCCGCTGGCGCTCCTCGATGCTCTCCGACTTCGCGCAGTCCCGGGCCGGCTCGTACATCTGGGGTTTCCAGCGCCCGTGGGTGCCGGAACGTCAGCTCGTCGCGGACGACGCGGCGTTGGTCGGCCGGCTGATCCATGACTGGGCGGGCCCCCGGACCCCGGACTTCCCCGACGACGCGGCGGTGGACGTCTACCGGCGCGCGATGTGCATCCCGTCGACGGCGCACTGCTCGATCGAGCCGTACCGCTGGATGGTGCGTTCCCTCGCCCGTCCGGACGGAATCCAGTTCAACCGGCGGATGAAACTGCCGGTGCGGGTACCGACGCTGCATCTGCACGGTTCACTCGATCCGGCGATCCGCACGCGAAGCGCGGCGGGGTCCGGCGAGTACGTCGAAGCGCCGTACCGTTGGCGACTTTTCGACGGTCTGGGGCACTTCCCCCACGAGGAGGATCCGGCCGGGTTCTCGGCCGAACTCATCAACTGGCTCAAGGATCCCGAGCCCGACCGGTAGCCGTACGGGCACACTTGTCCGACGAACAGCCAATTGCCCGGCGCATAGGCCAATTGGCTGACGGATGGGCGGTTACCGACCATGAGGCACGGGCAGACGTCCCGGTATGGGCTGGACGCACGACTTCGGTGACACAGCACGCAACCGCCGCTCGACCGCCACGGCGGTTCCGAGCACTCATGAGAGGGGCGGCCCGCAGGGCCGGGTGCACGATATGCATGTTCTGCACGATCCCCGGCTCGGTATTTCGCGCATTCTGCGCCGTCGGGCCCGCTGGGTCTCGGCACGGCTGCGCCATCCACGCGGATGATGTCCGCCCCGGTCGGCCGGTGAAAGCTCACCGGCCGGGCGGGACTTCACCGCGACTTCCCCGGCCTCGACGGGCCGTGCCCGGGTCCTGCCGGTCAGGCGCTCAGAGCGCGCACGCCTGGCTGTCGACCTGCTGGTTGGCGGAGCTGCCTCGCTTGATGTTCTGGCGGATCTCGTCGGCCGTCAGCGCGTAGCCGGTGTCGGGGTCGTCGAGCGACTTGGCGAACACGACGCCGTACACCTCGCCTCCGGGAGTCAGCAGCGGTCCGCCGGAGTTGCCCTGACGGACCGTCGCGTAGAGCGAGTACACATCGCGGTGGACGGTGCCCCGGCGGTAGATGTCCGGGCCGCTGGCGTCGATACGGCCCCGTACACGCGCTGCCCGTACGTCGTACGAGCCGTTCTCCGGGAAGCCCGCGACGATGGCGCTGTTCCCCGTCCGGGCGTCCTGGTCGGTGTCGGCGAACCGCAGCGGCTTCGCGTCGAGGTCCGGTACGTCGAGCACGGCGATGTCGCGCCGCCAGTCGTACAGGACGACCTTCGCGTCGTACAGCCGGCCCTGGCCGCCGATCTGGACGGTCGGCTCGTCGACGCCGCCGACGACATGCGCGTTGGTCATCACCCGGCGGTCGGAGAAGACGAAGCCGGTGCCTTCGAGGACCTTGCCGCAGCCCGGGGCCGTGCCGACGACCTTGACGATGGACTTCTTGGCGCGGGCCGCGACGGGGCTGCCCACCAGCGTCGGGTCCGGGGCCTGGACCTCCGTGATCGGCTCGTTGGCGAACGGGCTGAAGACCTGCGGGAAGCCGTTCTGCGCGAGGACCGAGGAGAAGTCCGTGAACAAGGTGGAGGCCTGCGCGGGCATCACCCGGGAGATGCCGAGCAGGACCGAGGAACTGCGGACCTCCTTGCCCAGCGTCGGCAGGGTGGTGCCGGCCAGCGCGGAGCCGATCAGCCAGGCGACCAGCAGCATCGCGACGACATTGACCAGGGCGCCGCCGGTGGCGTCGAGGGCGCGCGCGGGCGACCACGTGATGTACCGGCGGAGCTTGTTGCCGAGGTGGGTGGTGAATGCCTGGCCCACCGAGGCGCAGACGATCACGATGACGACGGCGACGACGGCTGCCGTCGACGAGACCTCGGAGCCGTTCGTCAGCTGGTCCCACAGGACCGGCAGCAGATAGACGGCGACGAGACCGCCGCCCAGGAATCCGATCACCGACAGGATGCCGACGACGAACCCCTGTCGGTAGCCGATCACCGCGAACCACACGGCGCCGGCCAGCAGCAGGATGTCCAGCACGTTCACCGTCTATAGCCTCGCAGATTCGTCACCGGGCCCGTTCCTTCGGCTGGGTCCGGGCGGGGCCGGACAGCGCAGCACGGGAGTCAGCCTGTCATGCGCGCCAGTCGAGCGGCACCTGCTTGGCCCTGTCCCAGGGGCGCTCCCAGCCCGCGAAGTGCAGAATCCGGTCGATCACTCCGGCTGTGAAACCCCAGACCAGGGCGGATTCGACCAGAAATGCCGGGCCCCGGTGGCCGCTCGGATGGACCGCGGTGGCGCGGTTGGCCGGATCCGTGAGATCCGCCACGGGAACGGTGAAGACCCGGGCCGTCTCACCCGGATCGACGACGCCGACCGGACTCGGCGAGCGCCACCACCCGAGGACCGGCGTCACGACGAAGCCGCTCACGGGGATGTAGAGCCGGGGCAGCACGCCAAAAAGCTGGACCCCGCGCGGATCGAGGCCGGTCTCTTCCTGGGCCTCCCGCAGAGCGGCCCTGAGCGGCCCTGTCGTCGCCTGGTCGCCGTCCTCCGGGTCCAGGGAGCCGCCGGGAAAGGAGGGCTGCCCGGCGTGGGAACGCAGGCTTCCGGATCGCTCCATGAGGAGCAGCTCGGGACCGCGCTCGCCCTCGCCGAAGAGCACGAGTACGGCGGACTGCCGCCCGGCACCGCTCTCCGGCGGCAGAAAGCGGCTGAGCTGGTCGGGCTCGATGGTCTGTGCGGCACGGGCCACGGGGTCGAGCCAGGCGGGCAGCCCCTCGGTCGTGACGGTGATCGCACCGTCCTCACCGGCGCCTGCCGCGGCGGTGGCCGCCGCGACCGCCGCCGCGGGACTGACCGCTGCGGGGTTTCCCGGTGCGGGCGCGGCTGCCGTGTCTGTGCTCTGTTCGTGCGTCTTCATAGGCACCCCTCGTCTCACAACGCCTGTCGTCACGCATATCGTTCCGGACGCCCCTGCCATTCCGGCCGTTTCCGGTCGCCCGGGGCGCCCAGGAGCCGACGCGGTGCGTCAGCCTGCCCCGAGGGGCGGCGCGGGCTTGCCGGGGTAGTCCGGAGGCGGGCTCAGCCGCTGGCCCGGCTGCCCGCCCATCTCGTACTTCAGCAGCTTCCTGGCCTTCTCCGGATCCGTCTCGCCCTCGCCGTACGAGGGACAGAGCGGGGCGATCGGGCAGGCGCCGCAGGCGGGCTTACGGGCATGGCAGATGCGGCGGCCGTGGAAGACGACCCGGTGCGAGAGCATCGTCCACTCGCTCTTGGGGAAGATCGCGGCGATCTCGGCCTCGACCTTCTCCGGATCCTCCTGCTCCGTCCACTTCCAGCGGCGGACCAGACGGCCGAAATGGGTGTCGACGGTAATTCCCGGGACGCCGAAAGCATTGCCCAGCACGACATTGGCGGTCTTGCGGCCGACCCCCGGAAGCTTGACGAGATCGGCGAGCCGGCCCGGTACCTCGCCGCCGTATTCGTCCCTGAGCGCCACCGAGAGGCCTATCAGTGACTTGGTCTTGGCCCGGAAGAAACCGGTCGGCCGGATGAGCTCCTCCATCTCCTCCGGGACGGCCGCGGCCATGTCCTCGGGGGTGGGATAGGCGGCGAAGAGCGCGGGGGTGGTCTGGTTGACCCTCAGATCGGTGGTCTGGGCGGAGAGGACCGTGGCGACCAGGAGCTCGAAGGGGTTCCTGAAGTCCAGCTCGGGATGGGCATACGGATAGAGCTCGGCGAGCTCGCGGTTGATCCGGCGGGCGCGGCGCACCATCGCCAGACGCGATTCCGGCTTCCGCCCGGCTCCGGCGGCTCCGACTGCTCCCGCCGCCGCCGCTGCTCCCGCCGCCGCCGCTGCTCCCGCCGCCGCTGCGGGCTTCGCCTCCGCCGTCGCCCTCACGGCCGGCTTCCGCGCCGACTTCCCCGCAGGACGCTTCACCGACTCCCCCGCAGGGCGTTTTGTCGCTTTTTCCGGGTGAATCGCACCCTGTTCGCCCACAGCGGAATCACGGCCTTCCGACACCCCATCAGCCCCCTTGGCCTGCGCTCTCACCGGCGATTTGGACACCCGGCCAGCCTAGAGCCACGCACTGACATCTGCCCCTGTCACCGTGCATCCGCCCCCAATCGGGCCCCTGCCGCACGATTAGGCACGCCCGTGCGTCAAACTGGTTTGTGATTGATCGCACTGTTTTACCGTCCGGCATGATGGGGACCACGGTTCCCTGAACAGGCCGACAAGGAGAGAACTCGTGGACGACGTTCTGCGGCGCGCCCCGCTTTTCGCGGCGCTCGATGATGAGCAGGCCGCGGAGCTCCGCGCCTCGATGAGTGAGGTGACCCTCGCACGCGGCGACGCGCTCTTCCACGAGGGCGACCCGGGCGACCGCCTCTACGTGGTCACCGAGGGCAAGGTGAAGCTCCACCGCACCTCCCCCGACGGGCGCGAGAACATGCTGGCGGTCCTCGGCCCCGGCGAGCTGATCGGTGAGCTGTCGCTCTTCGACCCGGGCCCCCGCACCGCCACCGCGACCGCGCTGACCGAGGTCAAGCTCCTCGGCCTCGGCCACGGCGACCTGCAGCCCTGGCTGAACGCCCGCCCCGAGGTGGCCACGGCCCTGCTGCGCGCCGTCGCCCGCCGCCTGCGCAAGACCAACGACCAGATGTCCGACCTGGTCTTCTCCGACGTACCGGGCCGTGTCGCCCGCGCCCTCCTCGACCTGTCGCGCCGCTTCGGCGTCCAGTCGGAGGAAGGCATCCACGTCGTCCACGACCTGACCCAGGAAGAGCTGGCCCAGCTGGTCGGCGCCTCCCGCGAGACGGTCAACAAGGCACTCGCCGACTTCGCCGGACGCGGCTGGCTGCGCCTGGAGGCGCGCGCCGTGATCCTGCTGGACGTGGAACGCCTGGCGAAGCGGTCCCGCTAGCCGGACCCGCTCTCCGTACGACGTGAAGGCCCCGCCGCCCGGCGGGGCCTTCCACGTGTGTCAGGGCCGCCTACGACCGCGTCGCATCCGCGCCTCAGATCAGCCCGTGCTCGCCCAGGTACTCCAGCTGAGCCAGCACCGAGAGTTCCGCGGCGGGCCACAGGGACCGGTCCACGTCCGCGTACACCCGCGCCACCACCTCCGACGCCGTCCGGTGCCCGGCCTCGACCGCCGTCTCCACCTGGGCCAGCCGGTGCGCACGGTGCGCCAGGTAGAACTCGACCGCGCCCTGTGCGTCGTCCAGCACCGGACCGTGCCCCGGCAGCACCGTGTGCACACCGTCGTCGACGGTCAGCGAACGCAGTCTCCGCAGCGAGTCGAGGTAGTCGCCGAGCCGCCCGTCCGGATGCGCGACGACCGTGGTACCACGCCCGAGAATCGTGTCCCCCGTCAGCACCGCCCGGTCGGCGGGCAGATGGAAGGAGAGCGAGTCCGCGGTGTGCCCGGGGGTCGGCACGACCCGGAGTTCCAGGCCACCGGTGGTGATCACATCGCCCGCGGTCAGCCCCTCGTCGCCCAGCCGCAGCGCCGGGTCCAGGGCACGCACCTTCGTACCGGTCAGCTCGGCGAACCGCGCCGCGCCCTCCGCGTGGTCGGGGTGCCCGTGGGTGAGGAGGGTGAGCGCGATCCGGCGGCCGGCCCGCTCGGCGGTGTCGATGACGGCCCGCAGATGTATGTCGTCCAGCGGGCCCGGGTCGATGACGACCGCGAGATCGGAGTCGGGCTCGGCGACGATCCAGGTGTTGGTGCCGTCCAGTGTCATCGGCGAGGCGTTGGGGGCGAGGACGTTGACCGCACGGGCCGTGGCGGGGCCCGACAGGACCGTGCCGCGTGGCTGTCCGGGCAGCGCTGCCGCATTGCTCATACGGATTCACCACCCGCGCCACCTGAACCCGAACCGGGACCGGAACCGGAACGCGCACCTGATCCCACACCGGCGCCCGCACCGGATCCGTCACCGGCCGGCCCGCTCGGGATGTGCTTGGTGAACTCGTCGTGCCCCGGCCAGCTCAGCACCAACTCGTCGCCCTCCAGCCTCGCCTGCGCCAGCACCGGCGTGAGGTCCTGGGAATCCGCCGCCTTCAGGGCCTCGGCGGCCGTCCCGTACGGCCTCAGCGCCCGCAGCGTCGATACGGTCGGCGGCATCATCAGCAGCTCGCCCCGGTCGTATCCGTCGGCCGCCTCGCCGGGCCCGATCCACACCGTGCGGTCGGCCTCCGTGGAGGCGTTGCGGGTGCGCTGGCCCTCGGGGAGCGCGGCGACGAAGAACCAGGTGTCGTAGCGGCGGGGCTCGAACTCGGGGGTGATCCAGCGCGCCCAGGCACCCAGCAGATCCGAGCGCAGCACCAGACCGCGCCGGTCCAGGAACTCGGCGAAGGACAGCTCCCGGGCGACCAGCGCCTCCCGGTCGGCCTCCCAGTCGGCCCCGGTGGTGTCGCTGACCACCGTGCCGGCGCTCGGGCCCGCGAGGAGGACGCCCGCCTCCTCGTACGTCTCACGGACCGCAGCGCAGACGATGGCCTGGGCCTCGGCCGGCGTCCCGACCCCGAGCCGCTCGGCCCAGGTCTCCAGCGCGGGTCCGGCCCAGCCGACGAGCCGGTCGTCGTCGCGAGGGTCGACCCCGCCACCCGGATAGGCGTACGCCCCACCGGCAAAAGCCATGGAGGCCCGGCGGCGCAGCATGTGGACGGCGGGACCGCCCTCGGTGTCAGCGGCGGAATCCCGGAGCAGCATCACGGTGGCGGCCCGCTTCGGGGTCGCGGCGCTCAGCTCACCCGCGGCGAGTGCCCGGATCCGGTCGGGCCATTCCGGTGGGTACCACTGACCATTGGACATGGCCGGAGGCTATCCGGAACCGCGCCGATGTTCGAGAGGTGCATCGATCCGTACCTGTCCCGTACACGGATGATCCCGCCCGGTCGCCACGACCGGACGGGATCAGAAAACGCGATGAACGGCAACGAACGGCAACGAGCACCGATGAACGACGCCCGACGACACTCAGCACCGATCAACGGCGATCAACGGGATCGGACATCGGCGAGCGACCGGCGTACGGCTCAGGCCCCGGCCAGCTCGACCTGGATCTCGACCTCCACCGGTGCGTCCAGCGGCAGCACCGCGACGCCCACCGCGCTGCGCGCGTGCACGCCCTTGTCGCCGAGCACCGCGCCCAGCAGCTCGCTGGCGCCGTTGATCACGGCGGGCTGTCCGGTGAAGTCGGACGCCGAGGCGACGAAGCCCACGACCTTCACCACACGTGCGATCCGGTCCAGGTCGCCCGCGACGGACTTCACGGCGGCCAGCGCGTTGAGCGCGCAGGTCTTCGCCAGCTCCTTGGCCTCGTCGGGCGTGACCTCCGCACCGACCTTGCCGGTGACCGCGAGCTTGCCGTCCACCATGGGCAACTGGCCGGAGGTGTACACGTACACCCCCGACTGCACGGCCGGCTGGTACGAGGCCAGCGGCGGCACGACGTCCGGCAGCGTCAGCCCGAGTTCGGCGAGCTTCGCTTCGACTGCGCCCGCCATTACGCCTTCTCCCGCTTCAGGTAGGCCACGAGCTGCTCGGGGTTGTTCGGGCCGGGAACGACCTGGACCAGCTCCCAGCCGTCCTCGCCCCAGGTGTCCAGAATCTGCTTGGTCGCGTGCACGAGAAGGGGCACGGTCGCGTATTCCCACTTGGTCATGGCCCGACTGTAATGCCTGGCACGCACAGCCTCGTGCGTAGCCTGCGGTGCGACTGGTTAGGCTCGAATACGTGAGCAGGTTCCAGGTCGTCAGCGGCAAGGGCGGTACCGGTAAGACCACGGTCGCCGCCGCCCTCGCGCTCGCCCTCGCGACCGAGGGCAAGCGCACCCTCCTCGTCGAGGTCGAGGGCAGGCAGGGCATCGCCCAGCTCTTCGAGACGGAGTCCCTTCCGTACGAGGAGCGCAAGATCGCCGTCGCGCCGGGCGGCGGCGAGGTGTACGCCCTCGCGATCGACGCCGAGCGTGCCCTTCTCGACTACCTCCAGATGTTCTACAAGCTGGGCAGCGCGGGCCGGGCGCTCAAGAAGCTCGGCGCGATCGACTTCGCCACCACGATCGCGCCCGGTGTGCGGGACGTGCTGCTGACCGGCAAGGCCTGCGAAGCCGTACGCCGCAAGGACAAGCAGAACCAGTACGTCTACGACTACGTGATCATGGATGCCCCGCCCACCGGACGCATCACCCGCTTCCTCAATGTGAACGACGAGGTGGCGGGGCTGGCCAGGATCGGCCCGATACACAATCAGGCACAGGCCGTGATGCGGGTGCTGAAGTCGCCCGAGACCTCCGTCCATCTGGTGACGCTGCTGGAGGAGATGCCGGTCCAGGAGACCGCGGACGGCATCGCCGAGCTGCGGACCGCCGAACTGCCGGTGGGCCGGGTCATCGTGAACATGGTGCGGCCCCATCTGCTGGACGAGGACACGCTGCGCACCGCCGCGGGCGGCCGCCGCAAGGAGATCGCCAAGGCGCTGACCCGCGCGGGCGTGACCGGCTCCGCCGGGCTCGTACGCCCGCTGGTCGAGCAGGCGGCCGAGCATGCCCAGCGGGTCGAGCTGGAGCGTGAACAGCGCGCCGTGCTCGCCGGCCTGGAACTTCCGGGGTATGAACTCCCGCTGATCGGCGAGGGAATGGACCCGGCCGGTCTCTACGACCTGGCGACCGAGCTCCGCAAGCAGGGTGTGGGCGAAGGGGCGGGACAAGGGGTGGGTACATGACACAGCGCACGGACGCGGACACAGCCACGACCACAACGACGGACACGACAACCTCCCCCGCGCCCGCTCCCGCACTGGACACCGACGCGCTGCTCGACGATCCGGGCATCCGGATCGTCGTGTGCTGCGGTTCCGGCGGGGTGGGCAAGACCACGACCGCGGCGGCCCTGGGCGTACGGGCGGCCGAACGCGGCCGCAAGGTCGTCGTCCTCACCATCGACCCGGCCCGCAGACTCGCCCAGTCCATGGGCATCGATTCGCTGGACAACGTCCCGCGTCAGGTGCCGGGCATCGAGGGCGGGGGCACCGGTGAACTGCACGCCATGATGCTCGACATGAAGCGGACCTTCGACGAGATCGTCGAGGCGCACGCGGACGCCGAGCGGGCCCGCGCGATCCTGGAGAACCCCTTCTACCAGTCCCTGTCGGCCGGTTTCGCGGGCACGCAGGAGTACATGGCGATGGAGAAGCTCGGTCAACTGCGCGCGCGCAACGAGTGGGACCTGATCATCGTCGACACCCCTCCGTCGCGCTCCGCGCTGGACTTCCTGGACGCGCCGAAGCGGCTCGGCTCGTTCCTGGACGGAAAGTTCATCAAGCTGCTGATGGCCCCGGCGAAGATGGGCGGCCGGGCCGGGATGAAGTTCCTGAACGTCGGGATGTCGATGATGACCGGCACCCTCGGCAAACTGCTCGGCGGTCAGTTCCTGCGCGACGTACAGACCTTCGTCGCGGCGATGGACACGATGTTCGGCGGCTTCCGCACCCGGGCCGACGCCACGTACAAACTGCTGCAGGCACCCGGCACGGCGTTCCTCGTCGTCGCGACACCGGAGCGGGACGCGCTGCGCGAGGCGGCGTACTTCGTGGAACGGCTCGCCGCGGAGGAGATGCCGCTGGCCGGCCTGGTGCTCAACCGGGTCCACGGCAGCGATGCCGCCCGGCTCTCCGCCGAGCACGCCCTGGCCGCCGCAGAAAATCTTGACGGGGTCGGCATTGTGGATCAGACGGCCGGGAAGGCTGGACTTCGTAGCCTGGCCGGCGGATCGGCCACCTCTCCCGAAGCCGTCGACACGCCCGTTGCCACATCCGTCGACATGTCCGGTGCCGCACCGGACACCGCCCCCGACCCCCTGCCCGGCAAATCCGAGCACGAGGACACCGAAGACCACGAGCCGACCGCTTCCGTCGAGGAGCTGACCGCAGGTCTGCTGCGGCTGCATGCCGAACGGATGCAGGTGGTCGCGCGCGAACAGCACACACGCGACCGCTTCACCGCGCTGCACCCCGAGGTCGCCTTGACCCAAGTGGCCGCGCTGCCCGGTGACGTACACGACCTTGAGGGACTTCGGGCCATCGGGGACCGGCTCGCGACCGGTTCTGCCCCGGCCGGAGCTGCGTAGCCGCCCGTCGCCCCTATCCCACCGCGGCGTACCTCTCGTGCAGTTCGTCGTCGTCCAGTCCGATCGCCACGGGCAGGATGCCCGTCGACTGCTCGTACTCGCTGCGCGCGGTCTCCAGCAGCCGGCGCCAGGACGTGACGGTGGGCCGCCTGCGCAGCAGTGCGCGGCGCTCCCGCTCGGTCATTCCGCCCCACACGCCGAATTCGACGCGATTGTCCAGCGCATCGGCCAGGCACTCGGTCCGCACCGGGCATCCGGTGCACACCGCCTTGGCCCTGTTCTGCGCTGCCCCTTGTACGAACAGTTCATCCGGATCGGTAGTGCGGCAGGCTGCCTGCGCACTCCAGTCGGTTACCCAGCCCATCACGGCGCCGTCCTCTCCCGAATCGAGGCTCCCCCACGGCGGCAGCGGCATATTCACCGCTGCCAGTTGAGGACGTTACGGAAGGTGGCGACAGCACAACACCCCCTTCGGGCCCAATCTTGAATGGCCCGAACGGACTATGCGTATGCGGCAGATCACCCAGGGGAGTGAGGCGAGGGCATACGCGACTATCCCGTCAGAATTGGGACAGTTCACCTGGATCACAACGGACGTTCAATGACACACGAGGCGAATTCGGGAGCGCCTGAGCTCGTGGCCGGGTCTTGCACGGGGGGTTGATACGGAACCGGACTGCTGTGACAGTTGAGAGCAGCTTAGGCCAAGGCATATACGTGTGTCCGGCGAATGAGAACGTAGGCTGCCCCCATGCCAAAGAAGCGCTCGGGCGGGGGTCTCTCGACGACCCAGCAGGCCGCCAAGTTCCTCGGTGTCGCCGCACTCTCCGGAGTCGTGCTCGCGGGCATCGCGCTGCCGGCCGCCGGAGCACTGGGCCTCGCCACCAAGGGGACGGTCGAGGGATTCGACGAGATCCCGGCCAATCTGAAGACTCCGCCGCTGAGCCAACGCACCACGATCCTGGACAGCAAGGGCGGAATGATCGCCTCGGTGTACTCGCGCGACCGCACGGTGGTCCCGCTGAAGAACATCTCGCCGTACATGCAGAAGGCCATCGTCGCGATCGAGGACGCCCGCTTCTACGAGCACGGGGCCATCGACCTCAAGGGCATCCTGCGCGCGCTGAACCGCAATGTGCAGACGGGCGGGACCACCGAGGGTGCGTCGACCCTCACCCAGCAGTACGTGAAGAACGTCTTCGTCGAGGAGGCGGGCGACGACCCGGACAAGGTCGCGCAGGCCACCCAGCAGACGATCGGCCGCAAGGTCCAGGAGCTGAAGTACGCGATCCAGGTCGAGGAGGAGCTCGGCAAGAAGAGGATCCTGGAGAACTACCTCAACATCACCTTCTTCGGGCAGCAGGCCTACGGCATCGAGGCCGCCTCCCAGCGCTACTTCTCCAAGTCTGCCAAGGACCTGACGCTGGAGGAGTCCGCGCTGCTGGCCGGTGTCGTGCAATCGCCGAGCCGCTACGACCCGGTCAACGACACGGCCGAGGCCACCAAGCGCCGCAACATGGTGCTCCAGCGCATGGCGGACGTCGGGGACATCTCGAAGGCCCAGGCCGAGAAGGCGAAGGCGACCCCGATCAAGCTGAAGGTCAAGAAGCCGCAGAACGGCTGCATCACGGCCGTCAGCGGCGCCGGCTTCTTCTGCGACTACGTGCGCCACGTCTTCCTCACCGACCCGGTCTTCGGCAAGACCAAGGAGGACCGGGCCAAGATCTGGAACCGGGGCGGCCTGACGATCCGGACGACGCTCGACCCGCAGTCCCAGCAGTCGGTGCAGGCCTCGATCAAGAACCACGTCTACAAGTCGGACAAGGTCGCAACGGCCGTGACGCTGGTCCAGCCGGGCACCGGCAAGATCATGGGAATGGGCCAGTCCAAGCCGTACGGCTTCGGAACCAACGAGACCCAGTACAACTACTCGGTCAACAAGGCCATGGGCGGCTCCAACTACGGCTTCCCGACCGGTTCGACCTTCAAGCCGTTCCTCGCCGCCGCGGCCATAGAGGGGGGCAAGCCGGCCACGCAGGTCTATCCGTCCCCGTACGAGATGGACTACCCGGACTCGGTGCGGTCCTGCGGGAAGCCGTGGGTCAACGACGGTGTGCCGAAGTATCACCTGGAGAACGAGAGCGAGTCCGAGAAGGGCCCGTACGCGCTGAAGGAAGCGATGGAGAAGTCGGTCAACACCTACTTCGTCCAGATGCTCCAGGACATCGGCATGTGCCCGGTCTCGCAGATGACCGACAAGCTCGGCGTGGTGCAGGGCGACGGCTCCAAGCTCCCGCAGAACCCGTCGACCCTGACCCTCGGCTCCAACGGTCTGTCGCCGCTGACGATGGCGAGCGCGTACGCCGCCTTCGCCAACCGCGGTACGTACTGCACGCCGATCGCCATCGAGTCGGTCAACAAGGCCGACGGCAGCTCGCTCCCCGTGCCCAAGACGTCCTGCTCGCAGGCGATGTCGCAGACGACGGCCGACACCATCAACACGCTGCTGCGCGGCGTGGTCGACTCCGGTACCGGTCAGGAGGCCGGCCTGCAGAGCCGCGACAACGCGGGCAAGACCGGTACGACCGACGCCCGTAAGAACGCCTGGTTCGTCGGGTACACGCCGAACATGTCCGGCGCGGTCTGGGTCGGCAGCCCGTCCCAGAGCGTCGAGATGGAGCGCGTCACGATCGGTGGCGTCTACCAGGACAAGGTGTACGGCGGACAGGTCCCCGGACCGATCTGGCGTGACGCAATGACCGGCGCCCTCAACGGAGTGACCGCCCCCGCCTTCAACACCGTCAACATCCCGGACCCGCCGAAGAACGACGACCAGGACGGGGGCCCGGACCGCGACCGGGAAGAGGGAAGGCCCGGCGCCGGAGGCAAGAAGCCCGGCGGCAAGAACCCGTTCCCCGGCATCACCGTCCCGCCGGACCTGACCGGCGGGAATACCGGCGGCCACCGCGGTCAGACCGGCGGCACGCAGGGCCCCTGAGCCGGACGGCTCGACCCACGCACACATGAAGGTGGGGCTCCACGGATCGATCCCGATCCCGTGGAGCCCCACCTTCATGTGCTTCTGCGGACGCGTATATCTCTGTGGGCGCGGGCTCAGCCCGCGAGGAACTTCTTCACCGAGGCGGCCACCCGGCCACCGTCCGCGCGCCCCGCCACCTTCGGGTTCACGATCTTCATGACGGCACCCATCGCGCGCGGCCCCTCGGCCCCGGCGGCCCTGGCCTCCTCGACGGCGGACGCCACGATCGCGCCCAGCTCGTCGTCGCTCAGCTGCTTCGGCAGGTACGCGTCGAGGATCTCGCCCTCCGCCTTCTCACGCTCGGCCTGCTCGGTCCGGCCGCCCTGGGCGAAGGCTTCGGCCGCCTCGCGGCGCTTCTTCGCCTCCTTGGCGATCACCTTCTGCACCTCGTCGTCGGAGAGCTCGCGGGCCGTCTTGCCGCTGACCTCCTCCTTCGTGATGGCGGTGAGCGTCAGCCGGAGCGTGGACGAGATCAGCTCGTCACGCGCCTTCATGGCCGTGGTGAGGTCTTCCTTGAGCTTGGACTTGAGCGTGGTCATGTGCTGATTGTGGCAGGTACGGGGCGACCGGCGCCCGCAGGTTTTCTGCAGGCCGCACGGTGTCTGCGACGATGGACGCATGCGCGCACGCTACGGAGTACCCCTGAAAGTCACGGCAGTCGGCGCGGCGATCGGCGCAGCCGGTCTCGCCTACGCCGCCGGATTCGAGGCCCGCTCGTTCCGCCTGCGACGGGTCACCATTCCCGTACTCCCGCACGGGGCACGCCCGTTGCGCGTACTCCAGGTCTCCGACGTCCACATGGTGAGCGGCCAGCGCAAGAAGCGCGCCTGGCTCCAGTCACTGGCCGGCCTGCGCCCGGACTTCGTCGTGAACACCGGCGACAACCTCTCCGACCCGGAGGCCGTGCCCGAGCTGCTCGACGCCCTCGGTCCGCTGATGGAGTTCCCGGGGGTGTACGTCTTCGGCTCCAACGACTACTACGGCCCCAAGCTCCGCAACCCCGCCCGCTACCTCTTCGAAAAGGCCCAGGGCAAGCACGGCCTCAACGGGAACGCGCCCGCGGTCGGCGTCGTCCACAACCCGTGGGAACCGATGCGCGACGCCTTCGACGAGGCGGGCTGGCTGGGCCTGTCCAACACCCGCGGCCGCCTCAAGATCGACGGCTTGGAGATCGCCTTCACCGGCCTGGACGACCCGCACATCAAGCGCGACCGCTATGCGGAGGTGTCGGGCGGCCCCGAGACCGGCGCCGACCTCTCGATCGGCGTGGTCCACGCCCCCTACCTGCGCTCCCTGGACGCCTTCACCATGGACGGCTACCCCCTGATCCTGGCCGGCCACACCCACGGCGGCCAGCTCTGCATCCCCTTCTACGGAGCCCTGGTCACCAACTGCGACCTGGACACGGACCGGGTCAAGGGCCTCTCCACCCACTCCGTCGACGACCACCGCGCCTACCTCCACGTCTCCGCGGGCTGCGGCACCAACCGCTACACCCCGGTCCGCTTCGCCTGCCCGCCGGAGGCGACCCTGCTGACCCTGACGGCCCAGGACTGAGGCCCCCGGTCCCGGGCCCGGCCCCTTCCCCGGTCAGCGGCGCAGAAACCGGATTTCGTCTGCGGGCGCGGGTGGGCTAGAGTAATCGATGTCGCCAGGACACCGGCGGCGATCGGGGTGTAGCGCAGCTTGGCAGCGCGCTTCGTTCGGGACGAAGAGGTCGTGGGTTCAAATCCCGCCACCCCGACAGCTGAAATACCAGGTCAGGGGCCTGATTCACTTAGTGGATCAGGCCCCTGAGTGGTTTGTGCGGGCATCTTGGGAGCCATTTGGGAGCCGAGTGCGGGAGGCGGCTCCCAAACGGCTCCCCGAGGGGACTGGAGGCCAACCGTGGATCGGGGCTACCCCGGGGCCGTACCAGTGTCCTTCGCTCGGCGCGCTCGGCTCTTGCTGTCCGACGGGGAGAGCCGCAGCCCCTTCCCCAGCCAGTTCGGAGAGCGGAATCGGCGCGGTCGGCCGACAACCATGAAGAGACGATCCAAATAGGGAAGAGCCCTACCTGACCCTGTGGTGACCGCTGGCAGGGTCCGCTGCCGCCTTGTCTAAGGGGGGCTGCGGCTCAGCTGCCAGCGCGTCGATACTCCACGGGCCTCTCACTCACCTTCACGATCGCCCCGGCATCAGCAAGATCTCGAAGCACCTGGCGTGCCCGTTTCTTCCCGATCGCCACGTCAGCGGGACGGTATCCCGCTCCGAACAGGGCCGCCAAGGCGCGTTCGGCATCCCATGCCCCGTGGAGGGCCTGGATGGCCTCGCTAAGGATCTCGGCGTGTGTCTGGGCGCTGCTCACATGTCCTCCGCGGCTGCCTGCAAACTCGCCCTACCGTAATCGCCAGTTGGGCGCGCAGGTTGGGCATATGTCGCATTCGCTCGCCGACGGGCCGGAAGAGCGGCGCTCACGATCGGTGCCGGGAGACGAGGTGTGCCTGCGTTCC
This sequence comes from Streptomyces sp. NPDC006510, assembly GCF_040611955.1. Taxonomy (NCBI): domain Bacteria; kingdom Bacillati; phylum Actinomycetota; class Actinomycetes; order Kitasatosporales; family Streptomycetaceae; genus Streptomyces; species Streptomyces sp. NPDC006510. The sequence continues at coordinate 48,684 of NZ_JBEXPH010000045.1, forward strand.
GGCGCGAACGGCGCCTACCTCCCTTGTGGCGTTGCTATCGTCAGCGCCATTGAGCGAGCCCGATTCCTTCCCGGATCGGCCCGTTGGCATCCGCTCGGCTGGTGCCCGCATACAGGTCGGCGCTCTCCTGGCGAGCCTGACCATCCACGAGAGGACTTCAGTGAGCGGCCAGCTCCCACCGATGCCTGAACAGCTTCCCCAGCGACCCAAGGGCGTCAGGAACCCGTGGAAAGCGGCCACGTTCTGCCTGGCCGGCGCGCTCATGGTGACCGCTACAGCACTCGTCTATACCGCTACGGGAGGCCAAGGGGAGGCTCCCGACGCCTCAGCCGATCCGTCACCCTCGATCTGGCAGGACGACCGCCCCAGCGCTGACACCGCACCCGTCGAGACCACATCCCCCACCCCAAGTCGACCGGCCGACCTCAAGATCGGGGACGAGGCCCGCAACGGCGGCGCCGTCATTAACCTCGCGCTTTCGCGAGTGTGAGTGTCCGAGGCTTGATCAAATAAGCGAGGAGTGCCTCTGACCTGGGACGATGGGACTTGTCTAGGGTCCATGT
>NZ_JBEXPH010000046.1:0-49084 GCF_040611955.1 Streptomyces sp. NPDC006510
GGAGCCGGGCTGTTCCGGAGCCCCCCGCCGCACTGCCGGCAGCCGCTCGGCGTGCGACCGGTGGGGCTGTGCCCGGCCGGCCCGGCGGTGCTTCCGGCACCGGTGGCGGCGGCCGGGGCGCCAACGGCCGGGAGCGACGCCGTCGGTGCGGCCTCCGATATTCACCTGGCACGCATAAGCGCAGGCCGGACCGCTGCATGAGTGCATGCATGATCGCCCATCGGCGCATGGCTGCCAGGCGTTCCGTGCCGCGTCCCCGCAGCCTCATGGTTGGTCCACGACGCCCCGCACCTCACGGTCCCGGCGGCTCGCCCCGGGACCGATGGAGCCGGGAAGCACGCCCCGGACTCCCGGGGCGTGCCGATTCATCAACCCTCGAAGGAGCAATCACCCATGTCCGCAAGCTCTCCCCTGCGTGTCCGTGCCGCTGCCATCGGCCTGAGTGCCATGGCCCTGATGACCGTTGCCGCCGCCACCGCCCCGAGCGGTCAGGCCGCTCCCGCGGCCGGCGGCCGGCCGGCTGCCGCTGCCGCCGTCACCACCCTGAAGTTCGTACGGAACACCGGTGACCCCCAGAACTCCCGTCTGATGGTGGTACGCAACAACAAGACGGAGGCCGTCTTCCGCGCCGGCTCCGGCCTCGGCCGCAACCACGCCAAGGGACGCGACGAGTGTGCCTCGGGCAAGGGATGGCTGCCCGCCGGCACCTACACCGTCGGTGCCCGCCAGACCCGCTACAACGGCAACTTCATCAAGGGCCACGCCATCCCCCTGAGCAACAAGACGTGCAAGAACGGCCGGACCACGCGTACGGAACTCTTCATCCACAGCGAGATGACCCTCAGCGGAGGGCAGGGCAGCACCGAGAGCCGGCGCTGGGACGGCGTGGGCGACTACAAGTCCGCGGGCTGCATCAAGCTCGCCCCGGAGGACATCAAGAAGCTGTTCCGCAACCTCGGCCGGGGCTCGGCCCCCAACCGTCTCGTCGTGGTCTGACACGGGAGCGGGTGTGCTCCTGGCCACGGCCCGGAGCGCACCCACCACACCGTGTGGTCCACGCCATCGGCCTCCTGACCGGGCAACTGCTCGAATGCGTGGTCCGTGTCATCCTCGCGGTCGGCGCGTACGTCCGGCCCGGCGCGCTTCCCGCCGTGAAAATGGATCCGCATACGGTCCCGGCTCCGCGTACCGAGGCGTGCGCGGTGGCCGCGGATGACCCCAGTGACCCATGGCGAGGGACGATGATCGTATCGATGGTGTCGATGCCGGGAGGGACCGTCACCCGCACCCATGTGTCGGAGGCACGTGAGCGTCTGGCGGCATCCCGTTTCCTGCTCGTGGACATCGAGCTGCCCGAGGAGAAACCATCCGACGAACAGCCGGTCGCCCACCTGCTCGGGCTGGAGGCCGAGGACGTGGCGTGGCTCGGCAAGGAAGGCGAATCCGCGCGGGTCGAGTTCCTCGGGGACAGCGCCGCGTTCGTCGTGCCCGCGGTCCAGGCGGCCCGGATCACGCATATCCATGCCTTCGTGACCGAGCGGTACCTGATCACGGTGCACCGAGGACCGGCCGGAACGATCGGGAGCCTCACCGCCAGGCTGCCGCACGAAAGACCCCCCGACACCGTGGCCATGCTGTTCCTGCTGCTCGAAGAGGCCCTGGACACCTTCCGCGGATCCGCCGTGCAGGCCCTGCTGGAGGTGGAGGACCTGGAGGACGAGATGTTCCGGCACCGGGTCCCACAACATGTCTACCGTCTGGCACGGCTGCGGCGGCGCGGGGCGCTCCTGCACCACGCGCTCCTGCCCTACCTCCAGGTGGCGGACGAGACCTTCACGCGCCGGATGATGAACCCCGGCTTCCCCGAGGAACGCCAGAAGCTCGCTCGCGACTACCAGCACACCGCGAGGTTGGTGCTCACGGACATCGAGTCTCTCCAGAACGCCGCCCGCCGCGCCTTCGCCAGTTACTCCTCCCTGGTGTCCGGCGAGCAGAACAGCGTGATCAACCGGCTGGCGATCGTGTCGACGATCTTCCTGCCACTGACCTTCCTTACCGGTTTCTTCGGCATGAACTTCACCTACCTGACCAATGAGTTGGAGAGCAGGGACGTCTTCTGGCTGCTCGCCGTGGGGCTGCAGGCGGTGTTCCTGCTCATCGCCCTCTACGCACTGCACCGCAGCCGCCTCTGGCGGAAACTGCGCGACGACGACCTCGACAACTGATCAGGCGGTGAGGAGGACGCCGGTCTCCTCGGCTGGAGCGTCGGTTCGCCCGTGACCGGCCGACGGCGTCGACGCCCCGTCACTCGTCCGGCAGGAGGAGCCAGACCTCGGAGAAGGCGAGGCCGTGCTCGTGGGTCGCGGCCCCGCACCGGCAGCCCAGCGTGACCACCCGCCAGTCGCAGGTCACCGTCCACGGTCCGGTCGTACCCCCGCACTCCGGGCAGCCGACGGTCTCGGCCGTCCACACACCGGGGGCGGGTCTGCCGTGGCGCCGGAATCGGCCTGTGTACTGGACCTGCCACAGCTCGACCGGCGGAGTGAGCGGAGAGGTCCCGGGCGGGCTCACCGCGGCCAGGGTGGTGAACAGTGCGATCAGGCCGGGGAGCAGGGCCTCGCCCGCTTCGGTCGGCGGAACCGCCACGCCCTCCGCTGTCCTGGCCACCGCCCCGTATCTCGGGGCCGCCGCCGCGGACGGGGGGTTGGGAACGGCGTGCCAGGGCAGGAAGGCGCGAGCGACGGCGGCCAGCAGGGCGGCCGCGGGCGGGCTGACGATACCCGCGTCGAGGTGGTGGAGGGTGGTGCGCAGGATGCGTTGGAGCCGTCGGTCCCGATCCGTGGCCGATGTCCGCGCCCTCGCGTCCCTCCGGGGTGGAAGCGGGGCGGTGAGGCGGTCCAGGACGGCCGCCGCCGCCTCGGCGTCCGTCGGCGCGGGACGCCACTGACCGCCGGCGAGGGACTGTCGGGCCCTCGCGGACTCCCGGGTCAGGGCGCGCGTCATCAGCAACGGAGCACCGGACGCCGTCAAGTGGGTGTCGCGCGCGTTCGTCATGGCCCCCTGCCCCGTGCCCGGTTACATCGCGATCCGCCGCCCACCTGCCGTGGACGCCGGTGGGTATCCCGTATCCCATCACAACATTTCTCACATTAGAATGTTCATTCAAACTGAAGCATGGTAGAAATTGAGGCATGGGTGTCGCCAATCGTTTGGACCTGACCCTGCGATTGGTGCAGGGCTCCGACCGGGTTTCCGTGTCGGAGCTCTCCCATCGCCTGGGCGTCTCGGAGATGACCGTGCGCAGGGACCTTGACGCGCTGGAGCGTCAGGGCCTGGTGCGGAGGGTGCACGGCGGCGCCGTTGCCACCCGCCCGCGCGACGAGGACGCGGGATTCTCCGCGCGGGAGCCGTGGCAGGCGGCCACCAAGGACCGCCTCGGTGCGGCCGTGGCCGCGCTGGTGGAGCCGGGATCGCGGGTGCTGCTCGACGCGGGGACCACCACCGTGCACGTCGCCGAGCACCTGGCCGCCCGAGCCCCGCTGACCGTCGCCGTGCTCAGCCTGCAGGCGGCGTCGAGCCTGGCCGACCGGCCCGGGATCGACCTGCTGGTCGTGGGGGGCCGCTCCCGTCCCGCCGAACGCTCCCTCGTCGGCCCGCTGGCGCTGCGCACCCTGGAGTCCCTGGCGTTCGACTGCTTCGTGATGTCCATCGGCGGTGTGCACGCCGAGCACGGCTGGTCGGAGTTCTCACTGGACGACGCGGCCGTCAAGCAGGTCGGACTCACCCGGGCCACCCGCACGATCGCGGTGGCGGACGCGACCAAGCTGGGAGTGCGCGCGTTCAGCCGGGTCGCACCCCTCGACGCGGTACACCGCTTCGTCACCGACAAGGCGGCCGAGGACGCCGCCACACATCCCAGCGGCCCGGAGACCCTGGACGCCCTGCGGGACGCGGGTGTCGACAGCCTTCTGGTCTGACCAGCCCATCCCCGAGGAGTGAACGCTCATGACCAACGCGCCACGCGCACTGATGATTCTCGTCGCGGGCCCCTACCGGTCGGGCACCAACGACGACCCCCGCCAACTCGCAGCCAACGTACGGGCGATGAACGAAGCCGCGCTCGTCCTGTTCCGGGCCGGGCACCTGCCGGTCACCGGCGAAGCCCTCGCCCTGCCGCTCCTGGAGACGGCCGGCAGCACCGGCCCCGGTGACGCGCTCTTCCAGGAGATCTTCCACCCCGTCGCCGAGCGGCTGCTCTCCCGCTGCGACGCGGTCCTGCGGATCGGCGGCCCCTCCGAGGGGGCGGACCGGATGGTCGCCCAGGCCCTGGCTCAGGGCAAGGAGGTCTACACCGGCCTCGCCGCCGTTCCGGCCGCCCGATGACCGCCGGCATCGATACCCCCGACCGGCGCGGTCGCACCGGCCTGGACCAGCACGGCCGCGACCTCACCGGCAACCCGCGCGTGCGGATCCGCGAGGTGGAGCTGCTCTCCAGCGACTGGTACGTCCTGCGGAAGACCACCTTCGACTACCGGCACACCGACGGACACTGGAGCCGCGAGCAGCGCGAGACCTACGACCGCGGTGACGGGGCAACCATCCTGCTCCACAACACCGACCGGCGCACGGTGCTGCTGACCCGTCAGTTCCGCCTCCCCGCCTATGTCAACGAACACCCCGACGGGATGCTGCTCGAAACCGCTGCCGGGCTCCTGGACGGCGACAGCCCGGAAGAGGCGATCCGCCGGGAGGCCGCCGAAGAGACCGGACACACCGTCGGCGCCGTCGAGCACGTCTTCGACGTCTATATGAGTCCCGGCTCGGTCACCGAGCGCCTGCACTTCTTCGCCGCCCCCTACGACACGGCCGGCGCCCCCGTCGGCACCGGCGCCGGCGGAATCGCCGCCGAGGGCGAGGACATCACCACCGTGGAACTCCCCTTCGACGAGGCACTCGACCGGATCCGCAACGGCACGATCGCCGATGCCAAGACCATCATGCTGCTCCAATGGGCCGCCCTCGACGGCCCGTTCGCACGATGGGGGCAACGAGGGCAATGAGCGTACGGATGCGGGCCGGGCCCCTCACGGCTTCGATGCGTCCGGGGCTTCGGGCAGCGCGATCGAGGCGAGGAAGTCGTCGAGCATGGCGGTCTGCACGTCCTCGGGGAACCGGCCGGGGTCGAAGAGGGCCTGGACGACGAGTCCATGGGTGAACGCGACCGCGGTGGCGGCGAGTTGTTCCGGGTCGGCGGCGGGGGGAAGCTCGCCCAGGCCGCGCGCGGCTTCGAAGTGCGGGCGGAGCGTCGAGCGCATCCGGGTGTAGCGGTCGGCCTGGTCCGCGGCCAGCCCGTCGTCGGCGAGGGCCAGATCCCAGGAGCTGACCCAGATGCGGTTGCGGGCGGTGTCGTCCGGGGCCAGCGGCAGGATGTCCAGCAGCATGGCTCGCACGGTGGCGAGGCCCCCGGCGGGACGCTCACGGCGCGGACGTTCCGCGGTGCGCTTCTCCAGCAGGTCCAGGGCATGCGCGATCAAGGCCCGCTTGGCCGGGAAGTAGTGCATGAGCATCCCGGTCGAGACGCCCATCCCGGCTGCGACGGCGCGCAGGGTCAGCCCGCCGAATCCCTTGTCGGCGAGTACCTGCCACACCGCCCGGGACACGTCGTCACGGCGGGCTTCACGGTCTCCAGGTGCGGGTGGCATGCTGCTACCTTACGTACCGAACGCTTGTTACGCACCCCAGGGACGAGGTATCCGTGTTCACACTGCCGCTCGGCGACACTGCTCAGCTCCGCCCTCTGGAGCCCCGGCACGCGCAGGAGTTCCTCACCCATATCGACCGCTCACGGCGCTATGTGGACCCTTGGATACCCTGGGCGACGTTCAGCACCGACCTCGCCTCCGCCACGGCCGTGCTCCAGCGTTACGCCGACAAACAGGCCGCGGACAGCGCCCGGATCTACGGGATCTGGCTGGACGGCACACTGGTCGGCGGCGTCATGTTCACCCGTTTCGACAGCACCTCCGGAGTGTGTGAGGTCGGCTGCTGGCTGGAGCCCGCCGGGGAAGGCCGAGGGCTGGTGACCCGGGCGTGCCGGGTGTTGATCGACTGGGCCTTCGCGGAGCGCGGGATGAGCCGGGTCGAATGGTGGGTCGCGGCGGGCAACACCCGCAGCATCGAGGTCGCGCGCCGGCTCGGGATGACCCGTGACGGTGTGCTGCGGCAGCACACCGCGTACCGGGGCGTGCGACACGACATCGAGGTCTGGTCGGTCCTCTCCGACGAGTGGCCGGCCGTGCGGAAGGCGCCCGCGGGAGAAGTGCCCGTGGGAGGAGCACCCGAAGAAGAAGTGCCCGTTTCCGACGTCAAGGCCGAACTCGACCGGCTGATGCACTCCTTCCTCGGCGCGTTCGCCAACACCGACAACGGTCGGCCGAACCTCGACGTCGTCCGTGAGGTGTTCATTCCGCAAGGGACGATCATCGCGAACATCGGCGACGAGCCCGTGGTCCACGACCTCGACTCATTCATCGAGCCCCGGGAGAAGATGCTCACCGACGGGACGCTGACCGAGTTCTCCGAATGGGAGGTCGCCGAACGGACCGAGGTGTACGGGTCCATCGCGCACCGGTTCAGCGAGTACCGGAAGTCCGGTGTCCGCGACGGCGAGAGGTTCGAGGGCTCCGGCCGCAAGACCACCCAGTTCGTACGGACGCCCACCGGCTGGCGGATGAGCTCGATGGCCTGGGAAGACGAGTAGGGCTCCTTGGCCGTCGACGGCGGAAGTGCTCTACCTGATATTCAACGAGGGCTGCACCGCCTCCTCCGGCAGCGAGCTGCACCGCGCCGCCCTCGCACACGAGGCGATCCGGCCGGCCAGGATGGTGTACGCGCAGCTGCCCGAGGACGGCGAGGTGACCGGCCTGCTCGCACTGATGCTGCTGACCCACCCCCGCCGGGAGGCGCGTACGACGGCGACCGGCGACCTGGTGCCGCTGGACGCCGGGCACCACCGGCTGCTGTCCGTACGGGCGCATCTGCTGGAGAAGGCCGGCGACACGGCCGGGGCCCACGAGCACTACCGGCGCGCCGCGAAGTCCACCGCCGGCATCGCCGAGCAGCGCTATCCGGAGTCCTGGGCCGGCCGGCTGAAGGCATGGATATGGATCCTGCCCGGGTCCGGCCGGCCGGGCCGGTGCGAGCCTCGCGAGCTCACACAGGGAACCGCGAGCCCGCACACGCATCGCGACGAACTGCGGCGCCCGGCCGCCGATCGAGGTCCCGTCGCGCGACCGGGCGTCCGGATCACACGGCGGGGAGCGCGTAGAGCCGCTTCCCGTGCATCACGGCCAGCCGGTCGCCCGCCGCCGCCACGTACCACTGCTGGATGTCGCCGGTGTTGTCGTTGTAGGTCCAGCGCAGCTTCCCGGTCGCCGCGTCGAAGGCGTGCACACCGCCGTCCTCGTCGAACTCGGTCGCGCCGTACAGGGTGCCGTTCACCTTGACGAACTGCCACGCCTGCGTCGCCGAATCCAGCAGGTCCTCGTTGTGCCAGATCTGCTTGCCCGTGGCGGGGTCCACCGCCCACATGCCGCGCACGCTGTCGGACGCGTAGAGCACCCCGTCCAGGACGTGCGGGTCGTTGAACGTGCTGAACTCCTCCGTCCGGAGCGACCAGCGCTCCTTGCCGCCGGCCAGGTCGAACGCCCGCAGCCGCCGGGCGTCCGCCACGATCACCAGATCCTCGTGCACGGCGAAGCGGCGGTTGTTGGACCGGCTGATCTTCTTCGTCCACAGCTGTCGGCCGGTCGCCGTGTCGCGGACGGTCACGTTCTCCCGGTAGTCCGTGTAGATCAGGCGCCCGTCGACGGCTGCGGCGGTGATGCCGAACTCCTCGGTGCCCGCGTCGCGCTGCTCGCGCCAGGCGATCTTGCCGGACGTGGTGTCGATGGCGGCGATGACGTTGTTCGGCGTCGTGAAGTCCTCCTCCAGGATGCCGGCGAGGACGTACACATGGCGGTCGTCGGCCGCGATCGGGCGCGGCTGCTCGTACTGCTTGCCCAGGCGGCTGCGCCAGGTCTCCTTGCCCGTGGCCGGATCCAGTCCCACCACGTCACCGTCGTACTCGGCACTGGCGAGGTAGAGCGTGCCGCCGCCGACGAGGAGTTTGGCGCCGGGCGTGGTGACACCGCGTCGCGACCACTTCTCCTTGCCGGTGGCCATGTCCCGTCCCACCAGCGGGTCGCCCGACACCAGGGCCAGGTCCCCGATCACCGCGAGCGCGTCGAGGCCGGACAGGCTGGTGTTCGCGGCGGCCGCCTGCCACAGCGGCTTGGGCGCGGTACCCGGCGGCGGGGTGGTGAAACTGCCACCACTCCTGCCCCCGCCCGGCTTGGAACTGCCACCCGAAAGGTCCGCTTCCTCCTCGGGGCCGCACCCCACGACCCCGGCCCCGAACACGGCCAGCCCCAGCCCTGTCCCGGCCAGCCTGAGTATCTGCCTGCGCGACACCACGTGCCCGTCACGACCGCCCATGTCTGTTCCCACTTCCGTCCTACTGTTCCGACGTCCCCCAGGGACACCTTGAGCGCCGCCAGGCTAACCATCGATTTTCGGCCGAACGCCGGATGGCACAGAGTCGGGACATGGCCGTGAAGGTCCCGTCACAGGGCAACCGTCGCTCCCGCCCGTGCGGGGGCGGTCGTCCCGCCGCCGCCCGGGACTGACCGGCGTACCCGGACCGACCCGGACCCGTGCCGTACGAGGGGGTTGCCCGAGTCATACTGGGGCGCCGAGCACAGGGGGAGGCACACAGCGCATGGGGCACGGAGCGGACGGTGCGGGCCTGCCGGATCGTATCGGCGGGTACGCCGTGGAGCGGGAGTTGGGGGCCGGCGGGATGGGCACCGTGTACCTGGCGCGTTCGCGCGGCGGGCGTGCGGTGGCCGTCAAGGTGGCACGTCCGGAGCTCGCGGCCGACCCGCACTTCCGGGAGCGGTTCCGCGCCGAGGTCGCGGCCGCGCGCAGTGTGGGCGGCTTCCACACGGCCCCGGTGGTGGACGCGGACCCGGCGGCGGCAGCGCCCTGGCTGGCCACGGCGTACGTTCCCGGGCCCACGCTCGCCGCGCTGCTCGACGCCGAGGGGTCGATGGACGAGGCGCGGCTGCGGCAGCTGGGCGCGGCGCTCGCCGAGGCACTGGCGGCGATCCACGGCTGCGGCCTGGTGCACCGTGATCTGAAGCCCGGGAACATCATCATGGCCGCGGACGGCCCGCGGGTCCTGGACTTCGGAATCGCGCGGGCGCTGGAGTCGACCCGCCTGACGGCCACCGGTATGGCCTTCGGAACGCCGGGGTTCCTGTCGCCCGAGCAGGCGCAGGGGCAGGAAGTCGGCGGCGCCGCGGATGTGTTCGCGCTGGGGGCCGTGCTCGTCGCGGCGGCGGGCGGCAGCGCGTTCGGCGCGGGCACGCCGATGGGCATGATGTACCGGTCGGTGCACGAGCCGCCGGATCTGACCGCGGTGCCGGACGGTCTGCGGCCGGTCCTGGCATTGTGCCTCGCCAAGGACCCGGACCAACGGCCCACGCCAGAAGGTCTGTTGGACCTGTTCGTGCCGGACACCGCGACGTACTCCCCCACGGTGGCGCTGCCCCCGCCGCCTTCCCACGCACCGTCCGGCGCCGTCCCGCTGCACCAGGCCCCGACCGAGGCCGCCCCCGTGAGCGACGCGTCGGCCGACACCGACCTCGCTTTCCTGGCGGCCGACCCGAAGGCGTCCCTCCTGATCGACGCCACGGGTGTGGCGCTCTCCTCGGTGGCCGGCAAGTCGCAGTTCACCTGGGCCGAGATCAGCGCCGTCGAGTACGTTGCCGAGAGCCCCAAACACCTCGGGGTCACCGTACGCCTCCACGACGGCACCGCCCACCGGTGCCTGCTCGCCGCTCGCAGGCGGGCCCGCCTCCAGGAGTGGCTGGAGGACCTGCCGCTGATCCTGGAGTGCTTCACGTAGCCCGCGTTCCGCGAGCACGGCACCGCGCTGCGGGGCCTCGTCGACGAGGCCAGGTACAGCTTGGTGGGTCAGCCCGCCGCGAGAGCGGCCGGGCCCGTGGTCGGCCGGCTCCGCCTGGACGCCGCCGGGGGTGTTGCCCCGCCGGTCGTTGTGCTGCGATGTCCGGGCTACATGTGGCGTCGGCGACGGCGCGTGAACGCGAGCAGGGCCACGCCGAGACCGCCCAGTACGGCAGCCGCGGCCACGTACCCGGCGACCTGCGCACCGGCGGTCGCGAGGGAGCCTTCGTCGTCCAGGCGGGCGAGCTGCCCGGCCATCACCTCCCGGTCCCCGATCACCCGCTCCAGTACAGCGTTCCCGATCAGACAACCGTGAGGGCCGGTCCGTGCGGTGGACGTTGTGCTGCTGCCGCCTGGCGCCGCCGGAGCAACGCAAAGAGTTGAGCGGTTGAGTGCGCCCCCGCGCACGCGGGATGTCCCAACCAACAGCTTCGCTAGATCCCTGGTCGGCAACGCCGGCACCAGGAGCCTTCGAGCGCGAACACACGACACCTCAACATGAGAGTTCGCCAGTCCCAAGGCCGTGTCAGGAAAGGGGGCAGGTGAGCGGCAGTACGCGTTTCGGGAGGGGCCGCTGCCCGTCTGCTTCGGGCAGGAGACGGGCCACTACTCCGGCCCGTGCAGCGAGCTGATGTCGGGCGGCGGTCCCGGCCCGTCCTGCACCAACCCGTACCCCAATGCGAACGAGCGCAGCCAGGTCAACTACCTGTGACAGTACGGCTTCGCGGCTTCACTCGCGCGCAGCGCCTCCTGACCATACCGGTCCGGACGCGTCGCACCACCGGGGCCACCTCGTAGGACGGGGTGGCCCCGCTGCCGTCTACCGGTCCTGCGGTGCGGTACGGGTCAGGCGCAGTCCGACGAACAGCTGGAGCGCGGCGAGCGCGAGCAGTACGGCCAGGGGCAGCGCCCAGCCGCCGGTGGCCGAGCGCAGCAGCCCGATGCCCAAGGGGCCCACTGAGGCGAGGAGATAGCCGGTGCTCTGGGAGAAGGTCGACAGCGCGGCGGTCTCCTGCGCGCTCCGGCCGCTCGCCCCGATGATGGCCAGGACCAGCGGAAACGCCCCGAGACCGAAGCCGGTCAGTACGGCCCAGAGCACGGGCAGGGCCAACGGGGCGCAGAGCAGGCCGAGACAGCCGGCCATCAGCGCGGCGCCGACCATGACGAACGCCAGGCGCAGCCGCGCGGCCGTCCTGGTGAGCGGCATCAGCGCGAAGGTCGAGGGGACCCCCACGATCAGCGCCAGGCCGAGCATGACGCCTGCCCGGTCGGAACTCATCCCGTGGTCGGACAGGACGGTCGGCAGCCAGCCGATGACCGCGTAGCTGTTGAGGGACTGCAGTGCGAAGAACGCGGTCACCAGGAGCCCGAAGCGGGTGCGTCCGGCGCTCCAGGCCGAGACCGTACCGCCGTCCGCACGCCATGCGGCGGACCTCCAGGATCCCGGCCGCAGCCCCCACACCACCAGGGCGAGCACGGCGGGCAGGGCCCAGGCCGCCAGCCCCAGCGAGGGGTTCCCCGCCAGATCGGCGACCGGGACCGCGGCAGCCGCGGCGACGGCCGAGCCGAGCGCCATCGTGGTGGTGTACACCCCGGTCAGCAGGGCGACACGGTCGGGGAAGTGTGCCTTGACCACCGCGGGCAGCAGGACGTTGCACAGGGCCAGTCCCGCCGCGCCCAGCAGCGTGCCGGCCAGCAGCGCCCCGGTCCCGGGCACCGCGCGCACGGCGAGCCCCACGGACAGCACCGCCAGGGCCAGCAGGACAGCACGCTCGGTGCCCACGCGCCGGGCCAGCATGGCACTGGTCGCACCGACCGCCGCGAAGCACAGCGTCGGCAGCGTCGGGACCAGGGAGGCGACGAAGGGCCCGAATCCCAGCTGGGCCCGGAGTTGCTCCAGCAGCGCGGACGTGCTGCTGATGCCGAGCCGCAGGTTAAGTGCGATCAGGACGATGCCGACGGCGGTCAGCCAGGCCGTTGCGGCACGGGACATCCGCGGGGCGGGGGCCGGGCGGGAGCTTGCGTCCGGGCGGAGGGCGGCGTTCGGGTGGGGGACGGTGTTCGGGGGGCGGCGAATGAGCGGCATGGCAGAAACATAAAACGTCTGACCTTTAACGTCCAACCTTTAGAGGTACGATGGTCTCCGCACCCGCTCACCCCGCTCGGGCCCGCTCACTCGACCAGGAAGGACCCGCCGTGGCTCTCCCCTCCGTCCGCCGCTCGGTGCTGGTCGACGACGTCATCCAGCGACTGCGTGACGAGATCACCTCGGGCAGATGGCCGATGGGTGCCCGCATCCCGACCGAGACGGCGCTCATCGAACAGCTCGGCGTCGCGCGGGGGACGCTCCGCGAGGCCACGCGCGCGCTCATCCACGCGGGGCTGTTGCAGGCACGGCAGGGCGACGGCACCTATGTGCGCGCCACCAACGAGCTGTCCGGCGCCATCCAGCGCCTCGACAGCGAGCTGGACGAGGTCCTCGAAGTCCGCCAGGGGCTGGACGCCCAGGCCGCCCGGCTGGCCGCCGCCCGCATCACGCCCGAGGCACTGGACTGCCTCGACGCGCTGCTGACCCGGCGCGCCACCGCCTGGCGGCAGCGCGACCGCGACGCCTGGATCGAGGCCGATCACACCTTCCACCAGGCTGTCGCCGCCAGCGGCGGCAACAGCCTGCTGAACAACCTGTACGCCGCCCTCGGCCCGGCCCTGCGCCGCTCCATGGCGGCCCACTGGGAGGACCAGGGCTTCGACGGCGCGGACCCCCGGGGGCACGAGGAGCTGCTCGACGCCCTGCGCGCCGGTGATCCCGTTCGCGCGGCGCGCAGCGCCACCTCCAACATCGACGCCACCGGCGACTGGCACGCGACCACACCGTCCACCCGGCCCGGGCGGGACTGAGCCCAGGGCCCGGCCGACGGACCCGGCACGGGATACGGCCGGGCCGGACGATCAGACGAGTTCCAGCGGGAAGGCGCCCCGGTGGCCCGTACCGGCTCCCTGTTCCGGGCGGGGCTCGAACTCGCGGCAGCTCCAGATCTCCTGGACGAACCCGGTGCGCCGGTCCCACAGGTCCCGGACATCGCCCTCACCGGCCGCCCCTCGGTAGGCGTCCTTCGCGCCCCGGAGGCATGCGAGGCCGCAGGAGAGTCCGCGCACTGCGGCCGGGGCCGGGAAGCAGTCCGAGAAGGCGCAGGCGATGCAGGTCTGGAGATGCACGCCGGGCGGCAGGGCGCGCTGGATCGTGGCGAGCGCGGACGCGAAGTCGCTTTCGGCGCGATGGGACGCGTTGGCGCGGACCATCAGTTCGCCGAGCACGGACGCAGCGCGCACCGGCCCCGATCCTTGGACCGGGGCCGGTGCGCCGTACGGCGGCTATTTGCAATTTTCGTCGATCTTGTACTGAAGTGCCCGCGGGTAGTCGTGCCGGTTGAGCCGGACCCGGACCAGGATCGGGGCGTCGTTGATGTCACTACCCGGATCGGCGATGTCGAGCAACAGTGACTCCAGCTCGGTGTGGGTGGTGAGCTCCCGCCCGTGCATCCGGTCCTTCTCCGAGCCGAAGACCTCTGCCAGCTTCTCGTACTGCCACGGGTGCAGCACGTTGTAGAAGTCGGCCCCGTCGGACGGCTTCTCCTTGTAATAGCAGGGGCTGACCAGCATCTGCTCGATACCGTAGAAGCCCTCGTTGTCCAGGACGAAGACCACCGGCCGCAGGTGGTGGCGCACTTGCGTGGACAGCTCCTGGCAGGTCTCCTGGAACGATCCGTCCCCGACGAACACCAGCGGCCGCTTGAGCGGCTGCTGGCGGGCCAGCGCCACCCCGGTGGCCGCGCCGACCGAGTAGCCGATGGACAGCCAGCTGTTCTGTGCCACGAAGCTCGCCCGCTCCGCCATCTGTAGATTCATCGAGCCCAGCAGTGCGAACGCTGCGTCCGAGACCACCGTGAACGGCGAGGTGGCCTCCGGGCCGTCGCCCTGCGCTTGGCTCAGCAGGAAGGCGTTCATGTGCTGGAAGAACCCGTCGTACGTGAGCTCCTCGGGGTAGTCCGCGCTGCTCAGGCCGGTCAGGAAGGCGATCGTGCTCGCCGGGACCTGCCGGTCCTTGGCGTGTGCCAGCGCGAAGAGGTCGGTTTCGAACGCCCGCTTGCCGAAAGCGACACCCAGCGCGTCCCGCAGTGCCGGGACGAACCGCGCCAGCTGGACGTCCGGGAAGTACTGCGCGCCGACGCTGACGCCCTCGTGGGCGGCCACGATCCAGTCGTCGCCGATCGACTTCTCGCCGCCGAGGTTCTTCGACGTCGACCAGGTGCCCAGGCCGATCCGGCACCCGGCGGCCTTGAATGCCTTGCGCACCTCCGGCAGGCTCGCCTTGCCGTTGTAGACGCCTGTGAAGCCCGGGGTGTTCTCGGAGACCACGGACTTCGCGCCGACGGTGGTGCAGAACGGGATGCCGGTCAGCTGCACCAGCGAGACCAGCTCCCGCTCCAGCCGGTTGCGCTCGATCTCCTCGCCCGCCCACAGCACCGGCGTGCCGAGCCGTTCGACCAGCTTCACCGAGGCCTCCACCGCCTTGGCGAGCATTTCCTCGTTCTTCTTGGTGAACGGCCTTTCCTGACCGCGGAGTTCGCCCAGCGGCTCGGCGCACGGGGCATTCCAGAGGTCGTCCATCACCTCCAGGTAGACCGGCCTGCGCTCGGTCAGGCCGGCGATGATCGCGCTGTCGATCTGCGAGGGCGCGAGCCCGGGGTTGGAGATCACCTGCGCGTCCACCGTGACCTGCCGGTAGACCTCCAGATTGCTCTCCCGGCGCTGGCTCATGTGCGAGGTGAGCAGACCGACCGCCTGGTAGTTGAGCCACTGCTCGTACGACGGCGCCGCGTTGATCGCGATCACCGGCACGTACTCGACGTAGGCGCCGCCGATCGGGTTGAGCAGGCTGAACGCGCCGACGCCGTAGGTGACCGCGACTGCGGCGACGCCCTGCTCGCCCTTGGCGAGGTCGGCGTCGGCGGCCCGCACCCGGGCGTAGGCGTCGGCGGCATAGCCGCCACCGATCTCGGTCGGGGTGCCGACCCAGCGCACCCCGGTGGTGGCGTGCATGATCGTCAGAAACGGGCCGAGGTGGTCACCCGGCACCCCGAACAGGTGCCGGATGCCCAACTGCTCAAGTCTCGTGGCCAGGTAACGGCCCACCGTCCATTCGCCGTTGCCGCTCATCCGCTCAGCACCTCCGCTCTGCGTGCGCGTCCGGCCCGCACCTCTGGATAGATCTCCGGTTTGGCGCGGGGTGGTGGTGTGGGTGCCTCGTGCACGGCGATCGCCGCGCGGACGGCGGTCTCCACCGCGCCCTCGATCCAGGCGTGCTTGAGCGAGACGTGCTCGCCGGCGAAGTGCACCGGGCCCTCCGGCTTGACCACGTCGAGGTGGAAGCTGGTCATCTGGTGCGGGGTGTACACCGCCGCCTCGCCGAAGGCGTACGGGTCGCGCAGCCAGCTCTGGGTCTGGCCATAGCCGGTGTAGAACACCTCGATCCGCCGGCCGTGCACCGACTGGAGGTTGCGCAGCGCGTACACGTACCGCTCGGCGTCGGCCATCGAGTCCCAGCGCACCGCGTCATCCGACCAGCTGTAGCTGGCCAGCACCACGCCGCCGCCGTCGCTGTCGGGCACCGGGTGCGAGGGGTAGTACATGAAGCGGTTCGGGTTGTCGGTGGTCGAACCGCCGCCGAAGCAGTTGGTGGCGGGGCGCACGCTCGCCCGGCGCAGCGGGGTGTGCCGGAAGACCTCCAACTGCTCCTGGCTGATCCGGCTGGAGTCCACGCTCCGGTGGGCGCCGAGCAGCACCCTCGGTAGATTGGGCGGTGGCCGGTGCCCGTTGTGCGCGGCCAGCGCGGCCGCCTCGGCGTCCTCCTCGCCGGCCCGCTGGTAGTACTCGTACAGGCCGGGCTCGATGGAGTCGAGCTCGTCCTTCCAGTCCGCCTCGGTGAACTCCCACCACCGGCGGGAAAACTCCAGCAGCACCTTGGTGGCCTGGTCGTAGTGTGTCTCGATGATCGCCCGGCGCTTCTTGTACGAGTACGGGGGCGAGACCTGGACGAACCGCAGCGCGGAGAACGGGACGGTGACGATCGCGAAGTCACCCTTCCAGACCGTGGGTTCGGCCTCTGGGTCGCCCTCGGGCACGGTGTGGACGGCAACCTGGGGCCCGTTCGGCCCGACGTCTTGGCCTGCCCCGCCGTCGCGGCGCGGGTCCCAGTACTCCATCTGGATCATCCGCTCGCCCATTTCGAGTTCGTCCTGGAGCTCATCGGCGAGGGCGTAGGGCAGCTGCCAGCTGCCGCCCTCGATCTCCCAATAGGTGGCGTCC
Organism: Streptomyces sp. NPDC006510; assembly: GCF_040611955.1. NCBI lineage: Bacteria > Bacillati > Actinomycetota > Actinomycetes > Kitasatosporales > Streptomycetaceae > Streptomyces > Streptomyces sp. NPDC006510. The sequence continues at coordinate 16,435 of NZ_JBEXPH010000046.1, forward strand.
GGGTTGATGTCGCTGCGGCCCAGGAAGGTGTGGAAGAAGGACAGGTGCAGCCGCGAGGTCATGTTCTCGATCGTGCCGATCGCCTCGATGGCCTCGTCACTGAAACCCGCGTACTCGCGCAGGAAGCGGCCCATCGAGTAGCCGTCGAAGTCGCGGATCACCCGGGCCCAGCCGTCCAGCCACTCGGCGAACGGCTTGCGCACCCGCTTGCCGTTCTCGATGTACGAGTAGTAGTCGCGGACCGGCTCCAGCGCCTGGTTGACCATCTCGCCGGCTGTGATCCGCGCCTCGTCGCCGGTGAGGTGGAAGCCCTCGTTGACGCTGCTCGGGTCGGCGGCGTACTCGCTGCGGCGGGCCTGGATCCGGTTGGTGCGGATCCAGCTGTTGAAGCGCTTGACCGGCTCGCGGAAGTCCGGGCTGTCCTCGCCGTGCTTCCAGACCTTGCCGTCCTCGAAGGACTCGTAGACCACCGGCGGGACGGGCGTGTTCTGGTTGCCGGTGTCGGGATCGACGTCGACGTTGCAGAACAGCTGCCGTTTCAGGCCGAGTCTGTCGACCAGGGCCAGGGTGAGCGGGTGGAAGCCGGGCAGCCGCATCGCTCCGGCCTCCCCGTACTGCACCGGGTCGTAGAACGGGCCGTCCTGCTCGTCATCGGTGGAGCGGAAGGTCTTGATCCGCCCGCCGACCCGGTTGGCGTTGGCCTCCAGGATGGTGACGTTGTGCCCGGCGTCCTTGAGCAGCTTCCCGGCAACCAGACCGGCGATCCCGGCGCCGACGATCAGCACGTCCTTGGGCTCGTCGGTCTCCGGGATGCCCTCCTTGATCAGGATGTCGAGGTAGCGCAGCTTCAGGTCCTTGTCGTCCGGACCGACCAGCAGCAGCTCGCGGGCCAGCTGCCAGCAGGTCTGCTGGCGGGCGCGGTCGTTGGCCGTGCCCTCGACGGTGGGTCTCTCGTTCATGGCTTCTCCTCGCCGCTCAGGAGCCGATTGACTTGTTGGGAAGGTCCTCGCCCTCGGCGAGCAGCCGCAGCGTGCTGATCGAGGGGGTGAAGGCGTAGAGCGCGCCCGCGGTGCGGACGAAGCGCTTCATGTCGACCGTGCCGAAGGTGCCGTCCGCGAGCTCGATCGAGGCCTTGCCGGCGAGGCCGGTGACCTTGTCGAAGCCGTTGGCGACCACCTGGTCGGACCGGCTTTCCCCGGGGGCGAACGCGTCGTCGTTGGACCAGTGCTGCTGGACCAGTTCGAACTGCTCTTCCAGCGAGGTGCCGTAGCAGACGAACATCAGCCCGCGGTCCTTACCGTCGTCCGGGCCGCCTTTGAACTCAGGGCCGTACGGAATGCCGCGGCGCATCAGGCGGTGGCTCTTCGGCTTCTTGTCGACGATTCCGGCGAAGGCACGCGGATGGGTGCGGCGGATGTGCGCGGCCCAGGGGGTGTGCCGGCCGATGGGGTCGTTCGCGTAGTCGAAACCGTTCCGGTCCGAGCCGAGGCCGGTCACGGCGCTGCACGGCGGGGCGAGCGGTGTGCCGTCCTTGGCCCTGCCGACCAGACAGGCACCGAGCCGGTTGGCGTCCATGTTGCCGGTGAAGTTCTTGGCGCCGTCCACCACGGCCTTGTTCCAGCCGGCGACATCCTGGCGAAGGCGGCGCACCACTTGGAGGGAGCCGTTCTTCATCCACGCCGGCGCCTTCCGGTCGCCCTGTTCGCTCTTGTAGCCGAAGACGAACTCGCCGGGTTCGATCAGCTCGGTCCCGGCGTGGTTGTCGCGGAAGCCCTCGCGGCTGGCGTCCTCGCGGTGGAAGTCCTTGACGCCGGGCTGGGAGATGCCGTCCTTGTAGCCGAAGTGCTCGTGACCCTTCAGATCGCCCTTCAAGGTGCGGCCCTCGTCCACATGGACGCGCGTGATCTGGTGGGTCTGCTCGACCGTGTCGAGGTTCTTCAGCTTCTCCTTCAGCAGCTCCTCGGTGTCCGCGGCGACGATGAGGACCGCGTGCACGACCTTGTCGCCGGTGCCGGCCCCGAACAACCAGGTCTTGGGGTCGCTCTCGCCGGTGTCCCCGAGGTCCTTGGCCCGTGCGGCCGCGCCCGCGCAGAACGACGTGAAGGTGCTGAGGTCCTTCTTGATCTGATCGGGTTTGTTGGCGATCGTCACGAGGCCCTCGAAGGTGAGGGAGACCCCGCAGCGGACGGTGGTGATCGACGGGTCGCGGCCGAAGGCCCGGCGGGCCAGCGAGAACTGCTCGTTGAAGTCTTCCGTCTCGTTGGTTGTGGCGACGGTGTTGAGGATCGCGGAGAGCCAGCCGCGGCCCTTGGCGGCGTCCGGGAAGTGCAGGTAGCGGAAGTCCATGAAGTCCTTGTTGAACGCGGCCAGGATGTTGCCCTGGATGTCGGTGGACCCGCGCAGCTCCGGCTGGGGCAGCTGCTCGATGGACGGGACGACGGTGGGACGGGTGGGGGTCGTGGTCACGGTGGGGCTCCTCGCGTGGGGTGGAGGGCGGCGGCGGATTCGTAGGGGGACGGCACGATCACCATCGATCACACAACGTAATGAATAAGACACTTTAAGTAACTGTGTCGCCCTGAGCTCTGTCAAACGGAGGCCATCCCCCAGGCGGTCACACGGCGTCGCCGGGCGGAGCGTCCCCGCGCAGGCGCGGACGCGGACCGGCACCCGGCCGAGGCCGCGGCCTGCGGGGCCGTCGCGAGCCGCCGCTGTCGGCCGCCTGGGTCCCGCCGAGGTGCTGCGCCGGTACCGGCGGGTGTACCGGGTTGTCGATGGTGAGCAACGTCAGTTCAAACGGGATCAGTGGTGGACCTCAAAGCGGTCGATCGCCGATCAGGACACGAGGCAATGCGGCAGCAGCAGGAAGCCGCGCGAGCGGAGCGGGAGGCCCGCCAGCAAGAGCAGGAGGAGGCCGCGGAACGGCGCCGGAAGGAGCGGGAGGAGCAGGAGCGGGTACGGAAGGCCGAGGAGGACGAACGCCGGCGGCTGCAACGGGAGGAGGAGCACCACGTCTACATGGAACAGATGCGGCGGCGGTGGCGGAGGAGGACGCGCGCCGGGAGCGGAAGCGGAAGCGGGTGGAGCGTGAGGCACGTCTCGCCCGTGAGCAGGCCGAGCATGCGGAGAGAGCGCCAGGACCTGGAGACCGCGCGGGCGTAGTGGGCCGGCTGTCGCCGCAGCAGCAAACCGAGCTGTTCGCCGCCGTCGCCGAGTACGCCTGGCGGACGTCGAACCTGCGGGTGGAGATCACGGAGAAGCCGAACGACGACAGCAGATCCTGCAGCTCTTTTCGGTCAACCACCCGCAAATGTCGGACGGTTAACGATCCGCCGCGTCACAGTGGTCTGAAACGATCACCGGGAAGCGGCTTTCGGAACGGGATGCGGTGAAGACACAGTTCGCAGTACTCGGCGAGATCGAAGCACATGTGGACGGCAGGCCGGTCGACCTCGGGCATCTGCGGCAGCGGTCCGTACTGGCCGCACTGCTCGTGGACGCCAACCACACCGTCTCGATCGACCGGCTCGGAGACCGGATCTGGGGCGACCGGCCACCCCAACGCTGGCGCCCCACGCTCTACAGCTACATCTCCCGCCTGCGCCAGGCCCTGGAGCTGGCCAGCGGTGACGAAGTCCGTATCCGCCGTGAACCCGGTGGCTACCAACTCGCCAGTGATACCTCGGCAGTGGACCTGCACCGGTTCCGCGACCTCGTCGCACAGGCCCGCCACACCCAAGACGACGACCGCGCAGCCGCTCTGCTCGACCAAGCCCAACGCCTATGGCGCGGTCCCGCCTTCAGCGCCCTGGACACACCCTGGTACACCACACTGCGCGAGACCATCCACCACGAACGCTTCACCGCCGAACTCGACCGCAACGACATCGCCCTACGCCACGGTCACCACACACACATACTCGCCGACCTCACCACACACGCCGCGGCACACCCCCTCGACGAACGCCTGGCCGGCCAGCTCATGCTCGCCCTCCACCACTCCGGCCGCCCAGCAGACGCGCTACGGCACTACCAACACACACGCCAAACCCTCGCCGAAGAGCTGGGCATCGATCCGGGCCTGCCGCTGCAGCAGTTACACCAACGCATCCTTACCGCTGACGCGTCCCTCGCCGTCCCGGTCCGAACGTCCACCAAAACCTCTTCCTCAGTTCCACGCCAACTACTGGCCCCACCAGCTCTGTTCACAGGACGCGACGAGGAATTGGAGCAGCTCACCAAGTCTCTCGCGGAAGGGCCGGACGGCACCGTGGCGATCACGGTGATCTGCGGTCCAGGAGGTGTGGGCAAGAGCTGGTTGGCCGCTCAATGGGCCAACCGGAGCACGCAGCGGTTTCCTGACGGGCAGCTGTACGCCAACCTGTACGGCTTCGATCCCAGTACGCCGCCCTTGCCCTCGCATGTGGCCCTGCGGGGGTTTCTGGAAGCCTTGGGCGTCGCCCGCGACCGCGTGCCCACCGACCTCGGGGCCCAGTCTGCCCTGTACCGGAGCCTGCTGGCGGACCGGCGCATGCTGATCCTCCTGGACGATGTCCGCGACGCCGAACAAGTGCGCCCGCTGCTGCCCGGCAGTCCCTCCTGCACCGTCCTCATCACCAGCCGCAACCGCCTGTCCGCCCTGATGGCCGCGCACGGCGCCCGCCTGCTGCCGTTGGACATCCTCAGTTCGGCGGAGGCGCACGCGCTGCTGGTAGATCGCCTGGGTGCCGAGCGAACCTCCACCGAGCCCGAAGCCGTTGCCACTCTGGTGGAGCACTGCGCTGGTCTACCGCTCGCCCTCGGCATAGTGGCCGCCCGCGCCGCCATGCACCCTGACTTCCAGCTCGCCGTCCTCGCCGAGGAACTCGTCCGGGCCGCCGACCGCCTCACCGCACTCGACCCCGGTGACCTGACGGTGAACGTGCGCGCCGTCTTCGCTGCCTCCCACCGGGCCCTCACCCCTTCCGCCGGCCGACTGTTCTCCTTCCTGGGCCTGGCACAAGGTCCGGACCTCGGCCTGGGGGCGGCCGCCGGCCTGGCAGGACTCCCCCCGGCCCAGACTCGAGTGCTGCTGGCCGAGTTGGAAGGCGCGCACATCCTGCGGCAGCACCGTCCAGGGCGGTACCGGATGCACGATCTCGTCCGTCTGTACGCCGTCGAGCTCGCCGACGGCATTCCCTCCGTGGAGGCCGTATCCGCCCAGGTCCGGCTGCTGGACCACTACCTTCACAGCGCCTTCGCCGCCAATCTGCTGCTGGACGGCCCGTACACACCCTTCCGGCCCGAACCGGAAGCTCCTGCCACCGGCAGCTGCCCGATCACACCCGACGACACCGCGGCGGCGCTCCGGTGGTTCCATGACGAGCACGACTGCCTGCTGGCCGCCCAGTCGCAGGCCGCTGCCCTCGGGCGCCACCGGGTCGTGTGGCAGTTGGCGTGGACACTCATCTCCTATCACCTGGGCGGGCACCGTCTGCAGGAGTACGTCATGGTGTGGCAAGCCGCCCTGGCCGCAGCCGAGTACGACGGCGACAACCACACCGCCAAGACACTCGCGCACTGGCGCCTGGGATTCGCCAGCGCCCGCGCCGGCGACCACGGGCAGGCGCTCGACCATCTGCGCCATGCCCTCACCCTGGCCGAGCGCAGCAACAACATCGCGGGGCAGGCTCACATCTACCGCACCCTGGGTCGGGTCTGGGAGGAGCAGGGAGACAACGCGCGTGCTCTCGACCACGCGATGCACGCTCTGCGCCTGTACCAGGAGGTGAACCATCCTCTCTGGCAGGCGAACCAGCTCAACGCGGTCGGCTGGATGCACGCGCAGCTGGGGCTCTACACGGAAGCCCGCACCCACTGCGAGCAGGCCCTCGCCCTCTTCCGCGCGGAGGGCTTCCCGGCTCACGGAGCTTCGACCCTGGACAGCCTGGGCTATATCGCCCACCACACCGGCCGGTACCGTGACGCGCTGGACCACTACGGGCAGGCCCTGGAGCTGTTCCGAGAGGTCGATGACACCGCCAACGAGCCCGACACGCTCGCAAACGTCGGCGACACCCATCGTGCCCTTCACCGGTACACGGACGCGCGCACCGCCTGGCAGCGGGCTCTCGAGCTGTACCGGTCCCAGGACCGCACCGCCGAGGCCGAAGACTTGCGCGACCGACTGGAGGCGCTCAGAGACGAGTAGGCGAGGAGGACGCCCGCGCGGGCCCTTGAGGTACCGGGCGGGCTGCTGCCCCCTCGCCCGCCCGGTACCCCTGCTTCCCCCTACTCCCCCGTGGCCGGTCAGTACCAGGGGCTGCACCCGCTGTTGCAGACCCGGACGTGAAACTGGTGGGACTGGGACGTGGTTGCCTGGAACGCCGGGCAGCTCCGGCTTGCTGCTGGTCATGATCTGACCTACCACCATGGTCTGGAGCTGGTTTTTGCCGATCCGGTCTTCGCCAGCTGCCCGTCGAGCTTTCAAGATCCGACGTTTCGTGCTCCGTCGCCTGACGAGCTGCTGGAGGTTACCCGTGGGCTCGGCGGACAACTGCCCGTCATGGTCGCCTTCGAGGCCGACGCTGGCGGGCAGGAGCCTGTCTCATGTCTCATCGCCGCCGAGCGATTCGAGATCGTCCAGGAGACGGTCTTGAGGTACTGGCGCGAGGACGCGGCACCTGGCCAACGCTTCGCTCCCTGGGTCCGGCCTCCAGGCCAGTAGAGGCGCCCGCCTATGCCGCCACCCAGCGCAACCTCTTCAACCGCATGGTCGGGCAGTTCTACCGCTGCCTTCAGATGTCGGCGCAAGCTCCCGCCGAAGGCTGCCCTGCTCGGCCGGTCCAGAGGCGGGCAGACCAGCAAGGTCCATCTCGCCGCCGATCGGAAGTGCCGCCCCCTGGCTCTCCTCCTGACCGCGGGCCAGGCGGCGGAAAGCCCGCAGTTCATCCCCGTTTTGAAGAAGGTGCGGGTGCGCGGGCCTGTCGGCCGTCCCCGCACCCGGCCCGGTGCTGTCGCCGGGGACAAGGCTTACTCGTCCCGCGAGCCACCCCTTGATCACAACCGAATACGCTCCCTAGCCCGCCCGGCACGATCCGCTGTGGCCGCCCAGCCGGAGTCCCGCCGAGCTGCCCGTCAGACCCAGTCGAGCGCGGCCGGCTCCCGCAGGAAGCTCACGAACACCGAGTCGTCGTCGTCCGGGCGGGCAGGGTCGTGGAGCACCTGCACCGCGCCACCCTGGACGAGCACGGACGCATCGGCGTACTTGCGCGTCACCCAGCGGCGCGTGTCGGCAGCGTCGACGTAGGTGACCGTGGCGGTGGCCCCCGCGACGTGCCGCCCACCGGAGTCGTCGCTGGAGTAGTGGATGCGCAGCTCGCTGATGGTCCCGGTGGTCCGCAGCCCCTCGAGCAGCAGGCGGTCCCGGGTGGCGGCGCTCGCGGCGCTGCGGCGCTGGGCCCGGACGGCCGACCACACCAGCAGCAGCGAGAGCACGACCAGAAGGCCCGGCAGCCAGAGTTCGGCGTAGTAGAGGATCCACTGCCCCCAACCCCAGGGCTCCGGCGGTTCGTAGTCCGTCACCACCCAGCCGACGCGGTCCGCCGCCACCCAGCCCCGCGACGCGACAGCGACGCTCAGGGCAAAGCCGGCGACGCCGATCGCCAGCGCCCATCCGCCACCGCCCCGTGCAGCCCGGTAGCCGTCGAGATGATGGGCGCCCACCGGCAGGCCCAGGCCCAGGAGAGCCCCTGCGCCCACCCCGGCGACGACGAGCGGGACCGAGACACCGGAGACGTGGGTGCCGGATGGCGCGTTGAGGAAGATCGCGCGCAGCGCGTCGAACCACAGGGAGACGAGGAGGCCGAGCACGAAGGCGCCCGCGGTGCCGAGGACATACCAGATCACGCCCATACGCAGGGCCGCCGGATTTCCCACCTGACGATCGCGCTGCCGGCGCCGACGCACTGATGGGTCCACGGTCTCCATGGCGCCTCCTGTGGTGCACGTCGGCCCGATCGCCGGGAAACCATGGTACTGAACTGATCGGGTGATGTCGGGGCGTACGGCCGGCTGACGCAGCGAACGCCGGCGACACCCACGGCCCGCAGTCGCCTACTGCGTCTTCCCGGGGGCTCGTGACATCGGCGACTGACGTTGTGGGGCCCCGGACCCCCGACCGGAATGCCTGCTCGGCGGGCGGATCCGAAGCGGCACCGCGCGGCGAATCCCAGTAATCGACCCCGGCGAACGTTCGTGGCCAACGCACCAGCTGGCCTAGCCGGTTTCGTCGATGGCGAGTTGACCATCGTACGGCTGGGCGGCGCGAAGCACCTTCTGGCCGAAGTCGGTGAGCCGTATCCGGTGCCCGCACTGGCCGCGGATCAACAGCTGCCCCTGGAGGTCTTGTTCCAGGTGCTGACGCTGCGGGTCAGTGTGGAAGGACGGATACCGGCTTCACGGCAGAACGCCGCCAGGGTGGGGTAGGCGGCGGCCTGGAGGAACCGGTGCAGCTGCCGCTGCCCGGCGTAGGTGCTCACCGCGGGCTGCAGGAGGGTGGGAAAGCAGTCCACATTCGGGGCGTCGTTCGTGCGCCGTGCCCGCTCCCTTCGCTTTGTTCGCGGGACGGGTGAAGGCCGGGGCGCTGATTGCTGCCAGGTCTCGCGCGGCTGCTCCACGAGAGTGTGAGCCCAGTCCTTGACGGCCCGCACAACTTCCTCGCCGAGCATGGTGAGTTCGAGCTGTCGGCCGCGGCCTGCGCGGATCAGCAGGGGGCCGCCGAGGTCGGTCTCCAGGCGCTTGAGCTGCTGGGTGAGGGTTCCCGTGAGATGTCGTGGGTGCGGCACGCCTCGCCGAGGGTGGGGTAACGGACAACTTGGAGGAAGATGCGCAGTCGGCGGATGGCGTAGGTGTTGTTCAGGCCGGGCTGGATCACCGCAGGTGCCGACGCGAAGTCGTACCGCGCAGCCCGGGGGTTGCCTGTTGTTGCACACCGGGATCCCGAGACTGTGGGCGCGGGCCGCCACGGCCGTCGCGCTCATGCTGGTCTCCCGCCCGAGGTCAGCCAGTGTGCGGCCCTGGACGACGTACTGCTCATGCAGCCTCTGTTTGTCCAGCTTCCTGCGGCGCGTGGCGGGGCGTCGGGGAATGCCGTACTCGTCAGCGAGCACGGCCAGGGCCTTGCGGTAGACACCCGTCTCGCGTTCGATCTCTGTGAACGGGCGGTCCTCGTCCATGTACAGCTGCTCGAACCGGTCCTTGGGAAGGATCTCCCGGGCCAGGGGCACACTCGTGATCACCCGGCCGGAGGCCCGGTCCCGGATCGCCTCGGCGGACAGGTCGGGCGTGGGCAGCGGATACTGGGTCGCGGCGTAGCGAAGGGTCCTCAGGTCGGTGCCGAGCGCCTGCGCGACGGGCAGGGGTGACTGCCCGGAGTTGACGAGCTTGTGCAGCTTGTCGATGTCGAGGTGGGCGGGGTCGGGGCGGGGCAGATCGAGCCCGTCCAGCAGACGGGCCGGCGGCTGCCAGAACACCGGTTCGTCGTGGATGCCGTGCCGCGAGAGGAACGCACGCCCGATCTGGTCGAGCCCGTCGATCAGGCCGCGGGTGAGCAGGAGCGGGAATTGCCCCCACCGGGTCCTGAACGACAGGGAGTTGTTCAGGATCCCCCGCAGTGGCGGCGTCCACTGGGACATCACCTTCATCTGATCCCCCTCCAGCCGGCTGACACCTGCGCCACCGACGCCCGGTGGGCGGCACCCCGTGCGGGTGCCGCCCACCGGGCGTTTCGCACGTGCGGCACCACTCAGGCGGGATGATGGGGCAGTTCCTCGTCAGCGCGGCCACCGGTTCCGAGGGTCCGCCGCGGGGACGGGGGCGCCGACGGGCGGGAACCGAGCACGCCTCGGGCTCGCAGTTCGTCGAGGTCGGACAGGCGCTCTCCGGGAAGAGCGTCGAGCAGGTCGGCCTGGGCGGCGCGGATCCGTGGTCGGGCTCGACCGTACGGCAGATACGTGCGGGTCGCTCGCTAGTGCCGCATCAGGCAACGGACGGGGCGGCGGTGAGGCCGCCGAGTCCTCCGCCGGTGATCGCGATGGGGTGGTGGGTGCTCATGGCTTCTCCGAGGCGCTCGTACGAGGGCGGGCTAAAGCGCCCTGGGTGTAAGGGAGTTGTGGTGCGGCGCCGGGTGGTGGAGAGGGGGGCTGTCGCCGACGCTCTCTGAGAGCGGGCCGGGCCGGGACGCACCTCGTGCCGGCCCGAACACTTCGTGATCGGGGGCCTGTTCACTCAGCCCCGCCCGCTCCCCCTGTCCGCGGTGACCCGCTAGTTCTGAGGGTGGCCGAGCCAGCGGGTCGCGGCCTGCTGGAGCGCCTCAGAGTTGGCGTCGGTGTCTGCCCACGCCACGATGCCGTCCGGCCGGATGAACAGTGCGGTGAATCCGAGGTCGTTGCGCACCGGTCCGGCCGCGTACCGGATCCGCCTTTCCCAGCCCTTGGCCACGTTCTGCAGCGCGCGGTCGGCGGTGAAGTCGAGGAGCACGCCCTGTCCCCGGCGCAGCAGTTCACCAAGGCGGGTGCCGTCTGTGAAGCGGAAGTCGGGGGCGGTGCGGCCGACCAGCGGCTGCTCGCTGCCCAGGTCGTAGCGGTGGAACAGTCCCGACGTCTGCCGGTAGACGTGGGTCACCCCGTCGCGAGTGCTCATCAGGTCGAACACCAGCTTGCGCAGCGCGGGGGCGTTGGGGCCCGGCTTCATGGTCGCCACCTGGGCCCGCGACCAGTCCAGGATCGCGGCACCGACGGGGTGGCGCTCGTCGGTGTAGGTGTCGAGCAGTCCATCAGGCGCGGTGCCGTGCACGGTCGCCGCGAGCTTCCAGCCGAGGTTGACGGCGTCGCCGATGCCAAGGTTGAGGCCCTGGCCGCCGAGCGGGGAGTGGATGTGCGCGGCATCCCCGGCGAGCAGCACGCGCCCCTTGCGGTAGCTGTTCACCTGCATCGCACGGTCGGTGAAGCTGGAGGCGAGCTGAACTTCGGTGAGCGTCACGTCGGTGCCGGAGATGCGGCGTAGGACCGCCTGGAGGTGCTCGCGCGTCAGCGGCTGCGAGCGGTCGAAGGTGCCGCCGTCGAAGTCATTCATGCCCAGGTGGCCTTCGAAGGGCGTGCGCAGATACATGCCGGTCGGCGTCAGGTTGAAGCCAAGCGGCAACTGCTGGGGATCGGCGAAGGTGACCTTGGCGACGTAACCGGTGAACAGCGGCTCGGTGCCGACGAAGTCGAAGCCCACGAACTCGCGCACCGCGCTGCGCCCGCCGTCGCATCCCACCAGCCAGCGTCCCCGGTATTCCTGGCCGCCGGCGGTGGCGGTGACGCCTTCGTCGTCCTGCGTCACAGCGGTGACGGGAACGCCGCGGATGATCTCCACGCCGAGGGTAGCGGCCCGCTCGGCCACCACTGTCGCGACTGCTTCCAGGCTCGTCATGAAGCCTTCCATCGCCGGGCTGGGCAGCCGGAATGGAAGTGCGGACGCGTCGATGCCAGCCGCGTCCAGGCCCATGCCCGCGAAATGGGACACGTCGTGGGGAGCAGGTGCCTCGCTCGCGTCGGGGTCGGCGCCGACCTCCTTCTCGTCGGCTCCCGAGGCATCCATTATCGCTTCGAGCAGGCCGCGGCGATAGAACGTTTCGGCGGAGCCGGCGTTCAGGCCGCGCATGCCGAGCGGGAGTGCCTTCAGGGGCGAGGACAGTTCCCGGTCGCGCTCAAGGACCAGGACCGAGCAGCCGGACAGGGCCAGTTCGCCGGCCAGGAACAGGCCGACCGGGCCGCCGCCCGCGATTACTACGTCATGCATGAGAGTTTCCCTTCTGAAACGAAACAGGGGGCTGCCTGGCCGGATGCGGTGGGTCAGCGCAGGTTGGTGAGGCCGTCGAGGACGACGGCGATGCCGGTGAGGAACTGCTCGCGGTCGTCGTGCTCTCTTATCTGGCCGACGATGGCGTGCATGAACGGGTAGTCCTCGGGGTCGAGTGCCTGCCACGCGGCCGAGGTCGCGTCGAAGAACTCCTCGCGATTCGCGTCGGGGTCGATCCCTGAGGTGTCCCCCTCGACGCGGGCGTTCTGGCTGACCGCGCCGAGGATGTAGTGCACGAGCGTCGAGGCCGCGTCGAACCAGCGGGGTTGCGGAACGCCCAGGGCTCCTACCTGTTGGCCGAGCCTTTCGAAGATCCCCACCGTTACCGGGCCGACCGGGTTGCGGATGATCTGGAGGGTCAGCCGCGTGGCGAGCCACTGGTGTTCGGCGATGGCGTCGAACAGAGCCAGTGCGACGGCGCGGATCTCGCCCTCGGGCGAGGCCGCGGCCCGGGCGGGCTTGGTGGCCAGAGCGGCAGTGATGACGGTTTCCGTCGTCGTGTCCAGCAACTCGTCCCGGTTGCCGACGTGGTAGTAGATCGCCCCCGACCCGGTGGCCAGGCGATCGGTCATCGCCCGGACGGTCAGCGCGCCCTCACCACCCGTATCGAGCAGGTCGATCGCGGTGTCGATGATCTGCTCCCGAGAGAGCACCTGGTTACGCCGCTGAGTCCGGCGTGCTCGTGTTGGCATGTCCCAAATGTGACACATTTGGAGCCCCGTACCAAATTAGATCGGTGAACCATCTTGGAGTATCGTTCTATTTTAGATCAGTGCACCAAATGGATTGGCGGGCCGCGCCGCCCCTGCTCACGAGGGAGGCATCATGCACCCCGTCACGATCATCGGCGCGGCCGAGCGAGTCGGCGCCCGCGCTCACCGGTCACCCCCGGCAGCCTCAGCCGCCCGCTCCGCCGCCCCCGCTTCCCAGGACCGGCAATGGCCCACCCTGCGCACCGGCAGCCAAGGAGGCGCGGTCACCGCCCTCCAGCAGCTCCTGACCGCACAGGGGCACTCCCTGACCGCCGACGGCGCGTTCGGGGGCCTCACCGCGGCCGCCGTCCATGCCTTCCTGAAGAACCAGGGCCTGCAGGCCGACGGCGTCGCCGGTCCGGACACCTGGAACGCTCCGGTCACCGCGCCCACCGGCGCCCGGCCCGGCACCGGCCAAACCGCCCAGCCCAACCCCACCGGGTACTCGTTGAAGTTCACCAAGAACCAGAACCACCCCGATGTACTCGACCCTCTCCCTCGTCCACAACGGCAAGGCGGTCAAGAGCTACCTCGCCAACTCCGGCATGGAAGTCACCAACGAGTGCGTCGGCGACTGCCGCCGCCATCGAGCTGCGCCACGTCGCCCCGGCCAGCCTCTGGAGTGACTTGGGCGCTGCGGCGGGCTGGGCTTGCCGAACGTGTTCCGCCGGGGTCACCAGGGCCCTTCGGCGCATCCTCAGCCGTCCGTAGGATCATGCCGAAGTCGAAGAAAGGGGCAGGTCAGGTGGCGGGGCGACGCAAGGGCGGCAGAGACAACGGGGACAGCAGTCGAAAGGAGAACTGCGTCGACGTGTGCGCCGACAGCTGTTTCTGGAGCCGTACGTGCTGCCCCGACATGTGGCTCGTCTCCCTTCTCCTCGTTGTCCTGCCTCGGGCGGCCGGGTTCTCGAGATCCGCTGGTGCGGATCCGGCGGCGCCCCGTCCGGGCGGCCGGGCGGCGGGCGCGCTGTATGAGGTCGTCCGGCGCTACCGCACGAAGGCCAGTCCATTGCTGCCCGCGTGCTGTCCGTACACGCCGAGCTGCTCCACCTACGCCGTCAAGGCGCTGCACCAGCATGGTGCGCTGCGTGGTGGCCGGCTGGTTCTGGGGCGTCTTCTGCGGTGCCGGCCGGGAGCTGCCCGGCGGCGGGGATTCCGCGATCCGGTGCCCGGCTGACAGGCCGGGATGCGGTATGGCACGTGAACGGATTCGGTGCGACGCCGTCGTGGACACCGGGCCCGGGAGATCGTGGAGGGGTACGAGAGTGCGGCGTCACGCTGCGCCGGGTCATGTACCGGCTCGCCTCTGAGGGCGTGTTGCCGCACACACCCTCGATGTACCGGCACTTGTCCTCCCACCTCGCCCAGGCCCACCGCGAGACCTGATCGACACTCTGCGCGGGGTCCACGTTCCGCCGGCCTGGCCGGACGCCGGCAGGTTCCTGCGCGAGAGCGTCGACTGGTTCGGCCTGGACCGCACGATCGGTCAGCAGCAAGACGCGATCGCGCTCGTCGATTCCTCGGGCAAGACGGTCACCGCCGTCGCCCGGGAGCTCGGCATCAGCTCGGAGTCCCTGCGCGGCTGGTACCGCCGCCAAGGCGGACCGGGGCGAGAGTGAGTCCGGCGAGCTGACCAGCGCCGAACGCGAGGAACTCGAGCGGCTGCGCAAGGAGGTCCGCGAACAGCAGCAGACGATCGGGATCCTGAAAAAAGCGACGGTCTCTTCGTGAAGGAGAACGACCGGTGAGCGAAGCTGTACCGGTTGATCCATGCGGAGAGGGCGACTTACCCAATCGTCCTGCTGTGCCAGGTACTGAAGGTCGCCCGCTCCTCCTACTACGCCTGGCACGAGGGCGGGACCGCCCAGCGAGAAAACAGCGTAGCCCGGCCGCCTGAAGCCGCTTGCGCTACTCGCGGAGCTTCTTCTTCTGCGCCTCCGCCTTCGACACCGGCTCCTGTCAGCAGTTCGCCGGACTACTCCGCGTGCGCCTGGACACCCCGGCCCGGCGGAATATCAGCTGACACCAGGCGCCAGCCCCTCGGCCGGGCTCATTCCTCGGCCCGTTGGGTGATGGACGCCTCGGTACGGTCGCCCAGGAATTCGTACCACCGGCGCTCCAGACAGACGTAACGCACATCGGCTTCGACGAGGCTGAGGAAACCGGCCACGGTTTCGGACAGACGTTGCTGCAGCCCCGGGTCGATCAGCGTTCCGTCCTCCGCGAAGGCCTGGTAGCTGTTGGCAAGGCTGAACATGTCCGGGTAGACACGGGTACCGAGGTGCTCCAGGGGGACCCTCAGTGCCCACAGCCCTCGGTTGCCGCCGACCAGGGACGGCGAGGCGGAGACAAGCATCGCGTGCTTGGTCTTGAACGGCTGCGGCCGCACACGCGAGACCCAGTCGATCGCGTTCTTCAGCAGGCCCGGCACGGAGGCGTTGTACTCGGGGGAGGAAATGACGAAGGCGTCGGCCTGTTCGATCCGGTCACGCAGCAAAAGAGCGCCGTCCGGCAGTCCTTCGGCGGCCTCCGCGTCACCGTCGTACAAAGGCATGCCGAAATCGTGCATCGCAGCGTGGTCGACGGTGGCGCCGGTGTCGGAAATCAGCCGGGCCACGAGCGACGCGAGGCGGGCGTTGGATGAATCGGCCCGCAGTGCGGCGCCGAAAACAAGCACCCGCAGCGGGCCGGGCTGGGCCTCCGTGGGCATGTGGTACGTCCTTTCGTCGCAGGGGCCCGTGCTTGGCCCGGGCACCACGCGGACCATTGGTTCCATGGTGAGGCCTTCACCCTCCAGGGGGCCGGAAGAGCTCACCCGAAGGAAGGAGGAGCTTCAGCCGGTTGATCAGTCGCTCGACGGTGTTGCGATCACGGTAAAGACCGGCGTCGAAAGTGACGGGACGACCGCCCCGGCTGCCCTTCTTCTTGCGGTTGGCCACCTGGTCCTTCTTCTCCGGGATAACCGCCTTGATGCGGTGTTTACGCAGGTGGGCGCGGTTGGCGCGGGACGAGTACGCCTTGCCCGCGGCGACCGCGCCCGGTCGGGTGCGGGGCCGGCCGACCGGCAGACGGCCCCGGACCGTCACGGCCATCCTGTCGCCCCCAAACGACCTCATCCTCTTCTGCGGCATGTCGGTCGGGTTCGAAGACGTCACAGCGGGCGACGCCCGCATAGGCCAGGCGCCGCTCGACGAAACGGTCACGTTCATCGACGGTCTCTGACACCACCCGTCCTCGGTCCATCAACGAGCCGTTTCATGCCACACCCACATAGCAGCTCATATGCCATATTGCGCATGTAATCCTGACGAAAGGCGTGTCATGAAGATCGCAGTCATCGGCGGTACCGGACTGATCGGGTCGCAGGTCGTCAAGAACCTGAACGCCGCCGAACACGAGGCGGTACCGCACTCGAAGTCCACCGGAGTCGACATCATCAGCGGCCAGGGACTGGACGAGGCGGTGGCGGGAACCGACGTCGTCGTCAACCTGACGAACTCCCCGACCTTCGACGAAGCCTCCCTTGACTTCTTCCGGACCTCGATGGACAACCTCCTGGCCGCGGCCCACAAGGGCGGCGTCGGCCACTTCGTCATCCTCTCGATCGTCGGCGTGGATCAGGTGGCGGAGCTGGACTACTACCGCGCCAAGGCGCTCCAGGAGAAGATCCTCACGGCCGGGCCGATCCCCTACTCGATCGTCCGAGCCACGCAGTTCATGGAGTTCGTGGACGCAGTCCTGTCGTGGACCGCTAGCGCAGACACCATCCGGCTGCCCGCCACGCCCATCCAGCCCATCGCCTCCAAGGACGTGGCGGACGCGGTGGCGGAGGTTGCCGCCGGCGCCCCGCTGAACGGCATCCGCAACATCGCCGGCCCCGAGATCTTCAGCCTGGACGAGCTGGGCCGGATCACCCTGTCCCACAAGGGCGACAACCGTACCGTCGTCATCGACCCCACCGCCGGCATGTTCGCGGTCGTCAAGGGCGACGTCCTCACCGACAAGAACGCCCGCCTCGCCCCCACGCGCTACACCGACTGGCTCTCCTGACATCCCCGCCTCCCGCGTGTCCTGTCCCAGCCCGGCAGTCTTTTCGTCGCGCGCGCCGGGCAGCAGGCGTTCCAACGGGGTCTGGCTGCCCTCGCGCAGTGGGTGGAACGGGAAGGCGCCCACCGGCCTGTACCGCGCGGCCACGCCGAGGAGATCGCGGTCAACGGCGAGACGGAGCCGGTGGTCGTGAAAAACTGGGGGTGTGGTGCTCGAACGCCCGCGCGAGGCGGGACAAGCTCACGGCAGAGCAACTGGACGCGCTGCGCGAGCTGGGCATGGAATGGGCGTGACGCAGGCTGTGGTCGGTCGTTGGGCCTGAGGTCAAGCGAAGTGCACAGAGACCCCGGGGATGTCGCTGTCTCCCGTGGTCTCGTGCTACCGGCGGGCTGGCAGCTCTTCAGGCACTTGGGCGCGGGCCTGCAACGCAGGGTGCAACACGCGCGCTGCGTTGCAGCCCGTGTTGCACGACGTGACCCGGGCCGTGGTGCTGAGAGCAGCGCGTGTGCCGAATCCGTGCAGCGGATCGCGGTCTTCTTCGCGAGGCCGAAGACCTCGGCGAGGTGGAGTCTGGGGCGTGTTTCGAACTTCTCCCGGGCGCCGGGGCAGCAGTGGAGTGTGCGTGGCCAGCGCGGCCAGGAACCCGCGGTGCACGGCATGGAGTTGAAGCGCATGGCCGTGGGTGAACGCACGCAGGAACGTGCCCAGCGTGGACTGGGCGCGAATCCTGCAGAACAGGGCCGGCATCGCGCCGTGCCGCAGGACGTCCAGGTCGTCGATGCTGTCCGTACCCGCGACCATCCCGGCCACGATGCTGGTGACCTTGGCATCCGCTGCGGCACCCGCACCGTTCTTCGCTCCGATCAGCTTCACCTTGTCCGTCACCAGAGCGGCGAGATCGCACCGCTCGGCCAGCCGCATGACCGGGACCAACCCGGCATGCGCGATCGGATTCGGGTCATCGAATACAGCGGAGACCGCTGCCGGAGTGTGGGAAGCTTGCATCTACGAGGTGCCTTGCTCATTGTGCGTGCTGGAAGCGTCAGAACTCCCATCATCGCAGGTCAGCAGGCACCTCTCCTCGTTTCCTCATCCACAGGACGCAAGTCACTCGATGGATCGAGGCTTAGCCTGACTCCAGGGTCGGCGGGTGACGAACACCGGGCCGCGGAATAAGGCTTTCAGCAGCCGGGGCAGCAGTCGCGGGGTACAGGCGTCCCGGTAGAGGTCGCGTAACCTTTCAGCCTGCCGTGGGGTTCCGCCTCCCGCGCCCGGACCGGGGAGGCGGAACCCGGGTGTCAGAGGCGCTGGAGGTAGACCGACTCGCCGAAGCGCTTGCCGAGCCAGATCTTCTGATCAGCTCCGCTTCCGATGAGGCGGAGGTTTTCGTAGATGCGGGAGCTGGTGCCGCCGGGGTTGACGGTGACCCTTACGCGGTCCAGGCACCAGTCGTCGTTGTTGTCGTTGCCCTCGAAGCGGAGGTAGACGGGGAAGCGGTCGGCATCGTCGGTGTCGAGGCGGGGCAGGCGCGGGTCGTTCCGCGCGGCGTCGAGCACGTTCGCGCCGTCGCCGAAGATGTACTCGTAGTTGTCGCCGGGTTCGAAGTCGTTGCGGGGGGAGTCCACGTGGAACTCCCGTCCGGCGACCCCGATGTACACGAAGCCGCCGGTACCGGCCCCCGGGTCGGTCGCCGTTACCAGCTGAACGCTGATCTTGGTGATGTCTGCCATTTGCGCCTCCATGCAGCAGATTCGACCCACTCGCATTCGAGCGGCCCGTACGAGAGCTGGTCCCCCGTTAGGCAGCCGTGGCGGCTGATACCGCATGAATGCTGATTGGATCTGTTGAGTGGCGCAGCCTCTGGCCACGCCACTCTCAGTGTTCAGGCAATCTCTCTCCGGCATCAGGCTTCTCTGGCCGAGCGGGGCGGCGCGTGGAAGCATAAACACACACCGGATGCGCGGCGATGCCACATCCGGCGCTGGCCGAGCACAGCCACGGACCGGGCACATGCCGGTCCTCTAATAGCAGTAGTCAGTCACCTGGAGAGCAGTCGGACAACGCTGACCAGCGAGAAGCCGACTGTGAGGTTCTGGGTGGCCCCATCGGGCTACGGGGCGGCTGGGAGAGCTTCTGTGAGACGGTCCAGCCGTTCGTAGAGGGCCCGCACGAGGCGGGCGCGATTCTGGGCGCAGCGCGCGGTGCCCTCTATCGGTGCGGCTTCGCGGAGGACGGCTTCGGCGAGGGCGCCGCGGCCGTCGCTGGGGTGCTGGAGGTGCCGCAGTCGGCCCCCGCGTGACGCCAGGGCCGCCGCCTCGTTGGACAGTGCGACTCCATAACGCCGGGCCCCGGGGATGACTGATCCCCCGGGGCCGTAGGTGTGTGCGACTCGGGGTCAGATCTCTCCGGCCGCCGTGGCGGTGAGCCAGGTGGCGGCTTCGGCGTCAGTCAGGAGCCGCGCCTGCGTCTGGTGGGCGGTGCCGTCCTGGACGACGTGGACGCGGCCCGGGTGCGCGCTGAACTTCGGGGCGGGGCCGGCTACCGGGGCGAAGCGCTGCCAGGTGTCGGCCGTGACCCGCGCCACGATCACAGTGGCGAACTGCTCGCGGGCGGCGGGCCCCAGGACACCGGTGGTGGGCCGTCCGTCGAAGAGGACGTGGATGCGGGCCTGGCATCCCTCGTACAGGACTTCCTCGAGCGCGGCGACGGCCGGGGGACTTCTGCGGGTCCCCCTTCTGCCGGAACCTCTCCCAGTAGCGCGCAGTCGAAGATCTCCGCGTAGAAGATGACGGCGTCGAACGCGTCACGGGTCTGGAGGCCCAGCCGGACCGGGGCTTTGCCTCGCCCCACCGACCAGGTCAGGGCCGGGCCTTCCCAGAATCCGAACACGGCACCGTCCCGGTCCGCGGCGATCCCGGCACGGCCCTCACCCAGGACCAGAGGGCCGACGGCGAGGGTGGCGCCGCGCTCGCTGATCCGTCCCGCTGTCTCGTCTGCGTCCCCGACGGCGAAGTACGGGGTCCAGACGGCCAGATGGTCACCGCCTTGGCACGATCCCGGCGACCGGTTCACCATGTGCCAGAGCCACCGAGAACTCGCTGCCGAGCATGCTGGGCCTGACCGTCCAGCCCATGACACCGGCGTAGAAGAACTGTGCCGCGCGCAGGTCCCGTGCTATCAGGCTCACCCAGCAGGGCGCACCGGCCACCGGCACGGTTGGTTCCGAAGGCTGTCGACTGAGTGGTGCGGCCCCGGCGCTCGCACCGGACGTGACGACATTCCGGCTCATGACCGCCTGGCGTCCTGGACGATGCGGGCCCCTGGGACACCCGATCGGAACACCGGTGAATTGGTGAAATTCGAGGTGTCACCGCCAGTCGTACGGGTCGTCCACGGTGGCAGGCTCCACCATCGAGTCAACCGGGAGGGACGGAGAACTGATGGCGCAGGACCTGCAGGAAGCCGCGTCGGCCGCGCCGGTGGCCAACAAGCGCATCAATGCCGGTGTGAGACTCATGGGATGGCTGACGACCACCGACCACAAGGTCATCGGCAATCTCTATATAGTCACGGCGTTCGGGTTCTTCCTGCTGGCCGGAGTGCTGGCCATGCTCATGCGCGCGGAGCTGGCCCGGCCAGGACTGCAGATCGTCAGCGCGGAACAGTACAACCAGCTGTTCACTGTCCACGGCACCATCATGATGCTGCTGTTCGCCACGCCGATGTTCGGCGGCTTCGCGAACGCCATCATGCCGCTTCAGATCGGCGCGCCCGACGTCGCCTTCCCCCGCCTCAACGCGCTCACCTACTGGCTCTTCCTCTTCGGCGGACTCATCGTGGTGTCCGGATTCGTGGTGCCCGGCGGCGCGGCCCACTTCGGCTGGTTCGCCTACGCACCGCTGAACAGTGCCGTCTTCTCGCCCGGCGCCGGCGGAGACCTCTGGACTATGGGCCTCGTGCTGTCGGGGATCAGTACGACCCTGGCATCGGTCAATTTCATCACTACGATCGTCTGTCTGCGAGCGCCGGGTATGACCATGTTCCGGATGCCGATCTTCACCTGGAACGTACTGTTCACCTCGATCCTCGCGCTGCTCGCGTTTCCGGTGCTCGCCGCCACCCTGCTCGCCCTAGAAGCCGACCGGAAGTTCGGGGCCCATGTTTACGACGCCGCGAACGGCGGGGCGCTGCTGTGGCAGCACCTGTTCTGGTTCTTCGGCCATCCCGAGGTCTACATTGTCGCGCTGCCCTTCTTCGGAGTGGTGAGCGAGATCATTCCCGCGTTCAGCCGGAAGCCGATGTTCGGGTATTTCGGAATGGTGATGGCCACGATCAGCATCACCATGCTCTCGGCGGTTGTCTGGGCCCACCACATGTTCGCGACAGGAGCCGTTCTCCTGCCCTTCTTCTCCGCCATGTCGTTCATCATCGCCGTGCCCACCGGTGTCAAGTTCTTCAACTGGATCGGCACCATGTGGCTCGGCAGTATCTCGTTCGAGACACCCATGCTCTGGGCGATCGGCTTCCTCGTGACTTTTCTCCTCGGCGGCCTCAGTGGAGTGCTGATCGCCTCACCCCCGCTGGACTTCCATCTCACCGATTCGTACTTCATCGTCGCCCACCTCCATTACGTGCTCTTCGGAACAGTAGTCTTCGCGATGTTCGGCGGCTTCTACTTCTGGTGGCCCAAGTTGACCGGACGCATGCTGGATGAACGCATCGGACGTATCCATTTCTGGACCTTGTTCATCGGCTTTCAGCTGACCTTCCTGGTCCAGCACTGGCTGGGTGAGGCCGGAATGCCCCGGCGTTACGCCGACTATCTCGCGGCGGACGGCTTCACCTTGCTCAATACGATCTCGTCCGTCGGCTCCTTTCTGCTGGGCCTGTCGACACTGCCGTTCCTGTACAACGTGTGGCACACCAGCAGTTACGCGCCCAAGGTCGAGGTGGACGACCCGTGGGGGTTCGGCCGTTCCCTGGAGTGGGCAACCTCCTGTCCGCCGCCGAGGCACAATTTCCGGGCTTTGCCCCGCGTGCGTTCCGACTCGCCGGCCTTCGACCTGCACCATCCCCTCACGCCGGAGAAGCAAAAGCCGGGCCTCGGCCGAGGCGGGTCCCGCTCCGCATCGGGCGCTGAAGAGGAGTCGGGCGAATGAAGACCGAGGCCATTGTCTTCGCCGGGGTCGCGGGGTTCTTCCTCGTGACCGATGTTCTCTACGCCGTGTGGTCCCGTGATCCGACAGGCACGGCGGCTCTCACCGTCTCGTTCCTCATGGCGTTGCTGGTCACGTTCTTCTTCGCCACCAACTACCGGAGGAAGGGCCTGCGCCCCGAGGACCGCGGGGACGGGTACATCCACGAGCGGTCCGGTCCGGTGGACTTCTTTCCTCCGCACAGCATCTGGCCGTCACTGACAGCCGCGGGGATGGCCCTGCTCGCCATCGGTGTGGTGTTCGGTCTGTGGCTGTTCCTGATCGGGCTGGGCTTGGTCCTGGCGGGGGTGTTCGGAATGGTCTTCCAGTACGTGCGTGTCCAGGACTGAGGGTGGTTCTCAGTCCTCGCGTTCGCGGACCGGCTCCGGCCGTGTCGTCCGCTCCACGATCCGGGACCGTTGCTCCTCCGTGACGGGCAGTTCCACGAGGTCCCCGTAGTACCAGCCGCTCAGTACGGTCCGAAGCCGTCGCCGACTTGAGATCGGGCCCTGCGCGGGGAGCTCCAGGGGTGTCGGGACATCACGCATCAGGATGCGGTAGCGGGCTGTCGGGCTCAGGCCACGGCGGCTCTCCGAGAGATCGCCGTTCACCGACTGTGTCACCTGGCCGGTCTCCTCGCCCTCGGTCAGCCGATGGAGGTCCCGCATCTGAAGGGCGAGGCAGAGGCGTTTGGTCAGCGCGAAGGCCAGGAGTGGGGCGGCGATCAGCGCGGTTCTGAGGATCCAGGTCATGACCTCGACCGAAACCCTGAACGAGAAGGCTACGACGTCGTTGCCGCCGGCGACCAGGAGAACGGCGTAGAAGACGATGGCCGCCACGCCGAGCCCCGTACGGGTCGGCCGATTGCGCGGCCGGTCGCACAGATGGTGTTCCCTGTGGTCGCCCGTCACCCACTTCTCGAAAAAGGGATAGAGGAAAAGCACTGTGAAGACCACGCCTGGCAGCACGATCGCTGGAATGAACACATTCCACATGACGGTGTGGCCCGCAATGTCGGTCTCCCATGGCGGCATCAGCCGGAGCGCGCCCTCCAGGAACCCGACATACCAGTCCGGCTGTGCGTTACCCGAGACCTGGTTGGCGCGGTAGGGGCCGTAGTTCCATACGGGGTTGATCTGGGCGAGCGCGCCCAGCAAGGTCAGTACGCCGAACACCATGAGGAAAAAACCTGTGGTCTTCGCGGTGAATTGAGGAAACGCCGGTGAGCCGACGGCGTTTTCGTTGGTCTTCCCCTGACCCGCCCAGTGGGTGTGTTTGAGATAGACCACCAGGATGAGATGAGCGGTGATCAGCGCCACGATCAGGCCGGGCACGAGCAGGACATGCACGGGGTACAGACGGGGGATCACGGCATCGCCCGGGAACTGTCCCCCGAAGACAAACAGCTCCAGGTACGTTCCGACGACAGGGATCGACCCCACAATGGTGGCCGCCGTCCTCAGGCCCGTACCGGACAGCAGGTCATCGGGCAGCGAGTAGCCCGCGAATCCTTCGAGAAGCGCGAGTACGAACAGTGTCACGCCCACGATCCAGTTGGCCTCCCGCGGTTTGCGGAAGGCGCCGGTGAAGAAGATCCGCAGCATATGGATGGCGATCGCGGCGACGAACACGAGTGCCGCCCAGTGGTGGATCTGACGGATCAGCAGGCCTCCGCGCACGGCGAAGCTGATGTTGAGGGTGGTGGTGTAGGCCTGCGTCATCCTCACCCCCTGAAGGGGCACATAGGAACCGGTGTAGACGCTCTCCATCATGCTCGGGTCGAAGAACAGAGTGAGGTACACGCCGGTGAGGAGCAGGACCACAAAGGAGTAGAGGGCGATCTCACCGAGGAGAAAGGACCAGTGGTCGGGAAAAGCCTTGCGCAGCAACTGCCGGGCCAGCTCGCTGACGGGCAGGCGCCCATCCACCGCACCGTAACCACTGACCGCCGTCTTCCCGGCCCGGGCCTTCAGCTGCGCCTTACGCCTCCGCAGGGGCATGCACCACTCTCCCGTCGATCTTCCTTCCACCCCCGCCCCTTATTGTTACGGTTCGCTCTTTATGGGTAGCGCATTACTCGAAGGGACTACGCAGAATCGCGGTATCGGCACCTGATCGGCCGACCTGGCCCTGACGTGCCGGGTGGCGCCGCGCGGGTGCGTCGGCCCCACCACGCGAGCGATATGCGGGGCCTCGCCGCCGCAAGGACTGATGCGCGTCGCCGCGTCGCCCTCGACGGTATGACGTGGGCCGCAAACGGGTCGAGCGCCTGATGCGCGAGGCCGGCATCGCGGGCGTCAGCCCGCCGGGGCAGCTTCACGCGCCGCGATCCCAAGGCCACGCTCGCCCCGGACCTGGTCGAGCGTGGCTTCACGGCGCCCACTCCGAACCGGCTGTGGGTCACCGGCCTCACGATGATTGCGACCAGTGAGGGACTTGTGGCTGTCGGCGATCCGGGACGCGTTCTCCCGCCGGGTGGTGGCCTGGGAGACCTCCGCCTGCGCGGACGCCGACCTGGTCCTGGCCACCCTCGAGTACGCCCTCGCCTCCCGCGAGGTCGAGCCCCGCACACTCGTCCACCACGCCGACCACGGCTGTCAGTACACGTCTGTGAAGCTCACAACTCGCTCGGTGCAGGCGGGAGTTCACGCATCCATGGGCTCGGTCGGGGACTCGTACGATGACGCTCTCGCGGAGAATCTGTGGATACTGATCAAGACGGAGTGCATCCGCGGGTGCGTCTTCGCCACCCGAGCCGAGGCGAACCTCGCACTATTCGAGTACATCGACGGCTTCTATAACTCCCGGCGCATCCAGAAACGACTCGGCCACCTCAGCCCGGTCGAGTTCGAGCAGAAGCACTACGCCGACCAGGCAACGGCCGAACGAACGAACCTGAGAGTCCGTCAACCCGCCCTGACCAGCTGATCAGCACCTCCCGCACACCGGGGGAACCTCAACCCGGCTGTACGTCCGGCACGCCAAGTACATGGTGGGGGTCAAGCTTCGGCGCGCTCATGCGCCAGGAGGCCCGTAAACTGCAGGGCCTGACAGCCGGGGCTGGGGCGCACATCAACTGTGAGCCGCTGAGAGCCGACGGCGACAAGACGTTCGCCGGGGTGGTGGCCAAAGAGGTAGGGGCCATCTCCGTCCTTGCCCGGATCACAGATCACTCCGAGGGCCTGGTCACGCCGGCGCTCTACGGGATCGAGGTGGACACGGTCACGGAGTCCACGGTCGACGAGCCGTCCGTGTTCGCCCGCCGGATCATCCACCTTCGCAGCTACCTCGGTGCGTACACCGGGGCGTTCCGCACCGGCGACGTCGTCTACCTGTCCGGCCGGTTGGTCCACATCCAAGGACCCGATGCGCACAGCGGCTTCGGCATCGAGCTGACCCCGTGGTCGGCAGCCGAGTCCTTCCTCGCCAACCTGACCCGCTGAGCCATGCGTACGGCGCCCCGCGTCCACGGCCGGCGCAACCTTCACCTCTACCCCGGCGACGACCCCTCAGAGCTCATCCCCCGCATCCCGCGCGCTGTCCTGACGTGGGGTGTGTTCTTACGGCACCCGCACCCGCACCACGGCAGCAGCTGCGGCTGCGAGTGGGACGAAACCTGGCGCATGATCTGGGCATCGGCCCTTGCTGGCCAGGTTCGTGAAACCCCCCTCCCGGCCTCCGCTGTGCGCGGCAGGATGTACACATCGCTCCAAACCGGTGAAAACTCGCATCCTGCACTAAATTCGACCGACAGAAAGGCAGTGCTGGCGGCCTGCTGGCAAGGGGCCGGTATGGCGAGACATCCGGATGACTGGCAGGCTGCCAGGAGGCCGTACAGCCGGTTTCGCCTGTCCTGAAAAGGCATTGAGTGCTCCGTACGGGTGAGGAGGGTGTGGCCGGCACTCTCTGAGGGACCGTTCGAGCGCTTAACAAGACCTGTGGACGGGAGCCGCGCCGACCCAGCGGTGGTAGGCGTCCACGTCGACATTGCTGCCGCACACGATGGTGACCACGTGTCGGCCGACGAAGCGGTCGCGGTCTTCGAGGATCGCCGCGATGCCGAGCGCGGACGACGATTCGACGATGAGGCCGGCGTAGTGGAGGAGCATCCGCATACCGGCGGTGATCGACGCCTCCCGAACCAGGATGGCGTCGTCGGCGACCAGGAGGAGGTCGTCCAGGACGGCCGGGATGGGACGCCGGCCGGCGACGCCATCAGCGATGGTGTTGGTCGAGTCGGTGGTGACGACGCGCCGCCTGTGACACGAGTGTGTCATCGCCGGTGCGCCCAGCGGCTGGACGCAGATCACCTCGACTTCGGGTGTCAAGGTCTTCACCACATGACCCACGCCGGTCGCCAGAGCCCCACCGCCGAGAGCGATCAGGACAGTGTCGAAAGACGGCACGGTGTTCGCCAGTTCCAGGCCGATGGTTGCCGCGCCCTCGCAGGTCTCGATGTCCAGGCTGTCTTCGAGCAGCCGGATGCCGTCGCACCGCGCGATGGCCGCGGCCCGCTCGCGAGCCATCTCGTGGTCGCCGTCCACCAGCTCCAGCCTGGCGTCCAGTGCGCGGATGCGATCAAGCTTGGCCGCTGTCGCAAAGCGTGATGCCACGACGGTGACGTCGAGTCCCCGGCCGCGACCGGACCATGCGAGGGCTTGGCCGAGGTTGCCCGCGCTGGCGCACACCACGGCTCGCGGGCCATTGTCGGCGAGCAGGCTCGCGACTACCTCGGTGCCTCGGGCCTTGAAGCTGCGGACCGGGTTCGCCGTTTCGAGTTTGATGCTCACCGTGCACCCGAGGTCGGGCTCCAGCGCCTCGCAGCGGTGCAGCGGAGTGTCGAGAAAAGCCGGGTCGATTACCCGGCGAACCGCCCGGATCCGAGCAGTGTCGAGGCGCGTCTCCCGCATGACACAGCAGCGTAGGGCCGCTGGTGCTGTTTCGTGAGGAATTGAAGGGTAAGCCGGTTGGCGCATGGTCAGGCGGCTGCGTCTTCCTGGTATTCGACCAGGACGCCGTTTCGAGCCGGGCGCGTGCGCGGACCATGCGGTCGTTCATTTGTAGAGTGCTCCGACCCTTCGCCCTGCAAAACCGTGACGTGTACCGCTGGACCACGACGTCGTGGTCGGAGGACGCTCAGGTTCTTTTCCCGAGCTCTTCGACTCGACGGGAGTTGCGTTCCCCTGTCGGACCCGTCTCTGCGAGCACATGCGGCGTGGGTGCTCGGCCCTTGTCGAGGCGGTGACTCGACCCGCCTCGATTGAGCAGGCGCGACCGTAGTCGCCTTCGTCAGCGGGGTGGTTGCGCGGGCAGGCAGTCCAGTACTGGCATACCGATTCCGGGATCAGGATTAGGGGGCCGCCCATTGATGTGACCCAGGCGTGTGTCATTGCGAATCGTCGTTCAACTGCCTCATGGTGGGGACAGTGCCGTTGCGCCGGCTGATCTTCGCCGTATCGGAGCCCCAGTCTCCAGCAGCGGTCCGCTGCCATTTGACCGCGAGGGCGAGTGATGCTGAGGGGTGCGAGCGGGGGCTGCGGTGGGCAGCTCGGTGGTGAGCTGGAACAGAGCGGTTGAGCGAGCTCTGCGAGCCTGATGCTGAACATAGAGGAGCAATAGCAGTCCTACGAGGCGGTCTTCGGGCTTGAGGATGTCGTCGTGCAGCAGCCAAGCGAGCGATGGCCCAGCGGGCCTCGTCTGTGTACAGCACGATCATCTGTAAGGAATCCCGGCAGGCGCGGGTGTCCGGAATCCAACCGGCCGCGAGAAGATCGGTACCGCTCCCCCACCGCCGGGCGGAAGAACGGGGCCGCAGCACTGTCAGGCCATCGTGGTCACGGGCTGCTTGGCTGCGGAGCTGTCACGAGCTCCTCACCCGTGACTTTGTGCAGTCGTTTCGTCAGCCTGTGCCGGTCGAGCTCGCCCAACCGCGCCATGAGAGCGTAGAACACCGGCTCCAGCCCGCCGGGCGGTAGCTGCCACTCCCCCGCAACGTCCTTCGGGGCATCCTGCGCCGGATGCTCGGCAGCCGGCAGAGCTGCCCATGGCTTCGAGCGAGGCTCCGGCAACGTCGGATCAGGCGGTCCGGCCGCCTCAGCGCCTGACTTGGGGGCAGTCGATTGAACAGGAGTGACCGACGGCGTCTCCAATTCTGGTGAGGGCTTGGCCATCTCAGGTCCTGCACTTTCAGGTTCGCTCTGCTTTACCGCGGTAAACCGGGTGCTCCGGGGGCTGCTGCGAGACAGTCGCAGGCTGCGTGTGCATCCGCTGCTTCTGCTTGCCCTTCTCCCAGCTCTCCAGTTCGGCAATCCAGGCCGCAACCCCTCGACTGTCAGCCGTGTGACCGAAGAACCTCGGCAGGTATGGGGTGCCCACTGAATCCGACCCCCGCCACGACAAAGCGGCCCCGCTCTCCCACCACCAGGTGAAAGAACGGGGCCGCCAATGACGCTTGACGCTATGCCTGGGAGTCCTCGACCCGGCTCGTCTCGCTAAGCATCACGCGCTGGAGTTTCTTTGTCAGCATGTGCCGGTCCAGCTCGGACAGTTCCTCCATCAGCCGGTCAAACCACCTTTCCCAGTTGGCGGCCAGGGCCTGCTTCTGCTCAGTGACAGGGGTCAGCTCGGCTTCCGGCGATTCAGGAGCGGCGTCGCGTGGCACAGGGACGGGCAACGCTTTGAGCGGGACAGTGCCCGGTGATTCGGCTGACAGCGGCTCTTCTACGCGCGACTCGGACTGCTCTGATCCTGCCTCCGAACTGGAGGATGTGTATACCGCGGTATACGCCGGCTCAGGTTTGGGCGCCGGTGCGGCGGGCTCTCTCGCAGGCCCGGGGCCGGGGGCAGGCACGGGGCTAGGGGCAGGCGTGGGGGATCCCTTCCTGTCCGCCTTCTGCTCCGCAGCCAACCGATCGGCCTTCCACGCGGCAAGCTGATCGCTGGGCGGCATCGCCGAGTACATCCGCATGTCACGGAACGCCTTGAGCTCGCCAGAGATGACGAGCGCTTGCATCTCCTCGGAGAGACGCAACAGACCGATGCGCTGACTGAACCACTGCTTCGACTTCTGCAGCTTCTCTGCAGCCTGCGTCTGGTTGCCGTTGGTCATCTCCAACATCTGCTGAAGGCCACGGGCTTCTTCGATGTAGTTGAAGTTCGACCGCTCGACGTTCTCTGTAAGAACAGCTGCGAGGAACCTGACGCGGGACTCGGCGATGTCCTCGCGGACATGTACGTCGAGCGTAGGGAGTCCGACATGGACGGCAGCCTTCCATCGCCGCTCCCCTGCGGCCATGACGATCCGGCAGTCCGGCAGCAGTTCCTCGTGTTCGGGGAACAGCTTGACGTAGCGGGCCCGGGTGATCCCGACGCACGGCTGAAGCTGCCCGGTGCGCATGCTGTTGCCGAGCTCTTCGAGCTTGACCGGGTCGAAGTCCTGGCGGGGGTTGAGGGGAGTGGGCGCCACCTGGTCGGGCGCCACGTGAACCAGGGTGGGCTTGCTGCTGCCGGGGGTGCTCTCCACGGCTGCTCCGGCCAGGGTGGCCAGGTTGAGTCGTCGGCCGGCCATCAGCGGCGGCCTCCGTATCCGAGCTCCAGCGCCAACCGGAAGTAGTCTTCGCGTGCTCGGAGCGTGGTGCCGTTGTCTGCGTACTGGGTAACGACCTTGCCTTCGGCCGCCGCACGGGTATGAATCTTGTACCGGCGGATCACGGTGTTGGCGCGTGGCCAGCCCATGGCGTCGATGTACTCAAGAGTCTCATCGCGGTCGGCCTTGCCGTCGCGCGGATCCCAGGCATTGACGACGACCTTGTACGGCAGCCCCCGGGGTGCGATCACCTGGGTGATAGTGCGCGCGGTCGGGTCGAACGCGAGAGGTTCCGGGGGGAGCGGGACCAGGACGTCATCAGCGATGTCGAGTGCGGCCGCGAGGATGTGCTCGTTCTCGAGGCTGCCGGGGGTGTCGATGAAGATGTGCTGCCGCTGGTCGCTGCTTCCGAGAACATCGTGTGTAACTGCTGCCAGGTTGACCGTGGTGGTCGTCTTGCCGACTCCACCCTTCTGGTTCGCGATGACGTGGATCTCAGCGCCCAGGTTCTTGAGCTCCGCGAGGCTGTCGGGGTCCTCGTGGGCAGTCGCGAAGTCGAAGGGGAGGTTGTCGCCGATCCGGTCGGCCCACCAGATGGTGGATCCCTGTGGGTCGGTGGATACAACGAGGATGGAAGAGGCCATGATGCTCCGTTTCCGTGTGCTTCCCGAGGGGTTCTCGGTACTCGGACTGGAACAGCATTGCAGATGATCGAGCCGGACATTTGCACCACCCTGGGTGTTCCGCGTGGCGGATGTATACCGCGGTATACGCGGACGCAGTATCAGCGCGGCTGACCTCTCGCAGGGAAGGTTGAGCGTTTCTCAGCAAAAATTGAGTAGGTCCAGGGCTTCGGAGCGGAGGGGGGTATAGCCGATTCGTGATTTTGAAGCGTCTGGGATGCGTGGCGGTGGGCGCCGTCGCGGAAGCTTCTTCTGAGAGGGGCAGGAAGGGGCTCGGTGAACACCCGACAAAAGCGGTGCGGAGAATGTCGGGTGAGCGGGACCGGTGCCGCCGCACGATGGGGGCATGGATGACACGACCTTGGTATCCCGCTTCCTCCACGACGGCTTCGTGAAGTTGGAGGGCGCCGTCGCCCCACGCGTGGCCGCGGACTGCGCGCGGCTGCTGTGGCGAGAGACGGGCTGCGACCCGGACGATCCAGCGACGTGGACGCAGCCCGTGCACTGGGTGGCCGGCATGGCACAGGGGCCGTTCGCCGCCGCACCCAACTCCCCGTCCCTGCAGCGCGCGTACGATCTGCTCGTCGGCGCGGAACGCTGGGAGCCGCGCTACTCGCTGGGCACGTTCCCGCTGCGCTTCCTGCACGAGGAGGAGCCGGACGACGCGGGCTGGCACATCGAGGGGAGCTATCTGCCGGAGGGCGAGAGCTGATACTTCACAAATCTCCGCTCCCGGGGCCGGACGCTGCTGATGCTGTTCCTGTTCAGCGAGGTCGGTGAGGAGGACGCCCCGACCCGGATCCGGGTCGGCTCACACCTCGACGTGCCGAAGGTGCTGGAGAAGTACGGGGAGGACGGGGCGAGCGGGCTGACCCTTGCGCCCGATCCGGTGGCGGCGTCCGGCCACCGGCCACTCGCCCTCGCCACCGGGTCCCCAGGCAACGTCTTCCTGTGCCATCCGTTCCTGGTGCACGCGGCGCAACCGCACCATGGCGTGCGGCCGCGCTTCATGGCCCAGCCGCCCAGATGCCTGCCGCGCCATACGAACTGGAGCGGGCCGACGGCGCGTACTCACCCGTGGAGATCGCGATCCGTCGGGGCCTGGGACAGGACACCCCCGGTCCGGACGGGGACGGCACCGACCGCAGCGCCGGGTAGACATGCTTCATCCGTACCTAGAACAGGGCAGAGGACCAGTGCCCGGCAGCGGCACGTCCGGCAGCGCCGCGCCCCCCGGCGCCTGACGCGGTACGTCGGCGCAGTCCGTAGTCAAAGAAGTCCAGGTCGAAGGCGCCAAGCACAGGATCGCCGTACGCGAGAACCGGCTCCCCCACCGTCTCCCCAGACAGCCAGGCATCAACGGCCACTCAACCTTCGCTGAGAATCGCTCAACCTTCACCGTGAGAGATCAGCGGCTGCCCGAACCGTCGGGTGACGGGGTCTCTGAACGGGCGAGGCGTATACCGCGGTATACGCCTCACCTCAGTCCCGTCTCTCCGGGGTGCATCTATCAGGTGCTGGTGAAGTCGGCCCGGGGCGCGGTTCCGGTCTTTCGACCGGTCCGTTTCCCCGGAGCCGCTTCCCGAACCGGGCATGCGACTTGGCACCGCACCCGGCTCTCCACAAGCCCCGAGGGGTTCGTGGTGGTTGTTCTCATCCCTCGGTCGGCCAGGGAGTAGGGATAGCTGCGCCCCGGTAGCGGTAGCGCGTGGTGCCTACCGTGATCGGGTCGAACAACTCCCTGTTCTCACTGGTCCTGCAGAAGACGACTTCGGGCTCACCGTCCTCGGGTATGACCTCGCCGCCGGCGATAGCGTAGAGATGCTCGATGCGGGCCTTCTTGGCCGCGTAGTCCGGGTCGCGGGAGGTCTTCCAGGTCTTCACGCGTTGAAAGGAGACTCCCTCCTCGCGGAGCAGGATGCGCAGGCCCTCGTGGCTGATGTCGTCGACCACCCCCTCGGCGACCAGGAAGTCGGCCGGCTTGACCAGGCTCCAGGCCGAGAACGGCAAGCCGTGCTCAGCCGGCCCGGACTTGGCGATCTTCTTGATCTCCCGGCGTTCCGGAAGGGTGAAGGTTCTCGGCCGGCCGCCCTTGTACTTCGGGTAGAGCGCCTCGAAGCCGTCCGCGTTGAAGTTGTGGATCACGTCCCGGACCCGGTCCGGGCTCGTGAACGTCACCTCGGCGATCTTCGCCACGGACATGCCCTGCGCGGACAGCAGCACCATCTGGGCCCGCCGCCAGGTCACCACCGAACCGGTGCCTCTGCGGTGATCCGCAGCAACCGCCTGCCCTCGTCGTCATCGATCTCCCGGACCTGGACACGTTCAGCCACGTGATCATTCTGACCGCCCGGCGCAGCAATCAAGCGACGCGTCACAGCGGGGCGAACGTTGCCTAATTCCTTCGTAACAGCGCCGAGTGGGGACCCTCAGTTCCTTCGTGCTGTTCGAGTACCGCACCGTGATGCCTGAACGTTGCATGGCGATCGACGCCTTGCATCGGAG
>NZ_JBEXPH010000047.1:0-48619 GCF_040611955.1 Streptomyces sp. NPDC006510
CGGTGGGGGTAGGGTGCCGGAGCCCTCGGGGGTCGATCTGGCGCGGGTGGCGTTGCGTGCGGCGAAGGAGCAGGCGCGGGCGCGTCGGGTGGTGGACCGGCTGGCCGGACTGCGCCCGGAGGCCGGCCTGCGGTGCGGCGTGGGTTCACCGCACCGGGGCCCGCTGGGCATCCGTACCTCCGCCCGGGAGGCCCGTGCCGCGGTGCCGCGCGGTGCGGGGTCCACGGTGGCGGCGCATGACGCGGTGGGCCTCGACCGGATGCTGCTGGAGTGGTACGCCTCCGACACGGCACGCGAGGCGGTCAGCGAACTCCTCGCCCCGGTACTGGCATTGGGCCC
Organism: Streptomyces sp. NPDC006510; assembly: GCF_040611955.1. Taxonomy (NCBI): domain Bacteria; kingdom Bacillati; phylum Actinomycetota; class Actinomycetes; order Kitasatosporales; family Streptomycetaceae; genus Streptomyces; species Streptomyces sp. NPDC006510. Next base: position 340 of record NZ_JBEXPH010000047.1, read on the forward strand.
GGAACGCGCCGAGCCACTGCTGCGCACGCTCCAGGGATACCTGGACCACAACAACTCGCCCGCCCGCGCCGCGGACGCGCTCCATCTGCACCGGAACGCGGTGGGCGCCCGCATCCGCAAGATCGTCCAGCTGACCGGCGCCGATCTGAACCAGCCGGATGTCCGCCTCGCCCTCCAACTGGCCTGCCGCGCGGGCCTGTCCGCCACCCCGAACGAGCCGGGCACACCACGGACGGCCCAGGCCCCGCCCAACAGGACCTGAGGGGCGACCGTGCCGACAACCTCCCCCGTCCTCACCCGCGTCCGGGCCGCCCACGCCCGGATCGAAGCGGTGGACCGCCCCGAACTCTGGATCGATCTGCGCCCCCGGGACGAGGTGGAGGCGGAGGCCGAGCGGCTCGACGCCCGCCTGACCGCGGGCGAGCGCCTCCCCCTCGCGGGCCGCCTGCTGGCCGTCAAGGGCAACATCGACGTGGCCGGCCTCCCCACCACCGCGGGCTGCCCGTCGTACGCGTACGAGCCGGGCTCCGACGCCCCGGTGGTGGCCCGGCTACGGGCCGCCGGAGCCCTGGTGCTCGGCACGACCAACATGGACCAGTTCGCCACGGGCCTGACCGGCACCCGTTCCCCGTACGGCGCGGTGGCCTGCGTGTGTGATCCGGACCGGGTCGGCGGCGGCTCCAGCTCCGGTTCCGCGGTCGCCCTGGCCCTGGGCATCGTGGATCTCGCGCTGGGCACCGACACCGCGGGCTCCGGCCGTGTCCCCGCCGCGTTCAACGGCGTCTTCGGGCTGAAGCCGACCCGCGGTCTCGTCCCGACGGACGGTGTGGTCCCCGCCTGCGCGAGCCTGGACTGCGTCGCCGTCCTCGCCCGTACGCTCCCCGAGGCCGAACAGGCGATGGCCCTGATGGCCGACCCGGCCGCGCGGCCCGGTCGCTCCCGTGTCCCGGGCCCCTGGCGGATCGCGGTCCCGCCCACCGGGCAGCTGGGCGAACTCGCCCCGGGCTGGGCGGCGGCGTACGAGTCGACGGCCGCCCGGCTCCGCGCAGCGGGCGCGACGCTCGGGCCGATCGACCTGACGCCGTTCACCGAGACCGGCGCGATGCTGTACGGCGGTGCGTTCGTCGCCGAGCGCTACACCGCCGTCGGTGCGTTCATCGACCGCGCGCCCACCGCACCCGGCCTCGACCCCACGGTGGCCCGGATCATCACCGAGGCCCGCGACATCCCGGCGCACCGGCTCTTCGCCGATCAGGCCCGGCTGGTCGGCCTCCGTACCGGCGCGACGGCCGCACTCGGCGACGCGGACGCCCTCCTGCTGCCCACCGCGCCGGGGCACCCCACGCTCGCCGAGGTCGCCGCGGACCCGCTGGGCACCAATGCCCGCCTCGGCCGGTTCGCCGCCTCCACCAACCTGCTCGACCAGTGCGCGGTGGCGGTCCCCGCCGCTGAGGTGGACGGCCTGCCGTTCGGCGTGATGCTGATCGGCCCGGCGCACACCGACGCACGCCTGGCCCGGATCGCGGCCCTGCTGACACCGGATCAGGTCCCGGCCATTGATCCCGGAAACGGTTGACTGGTCACCAACACACCTGTTCCACTGGGCAGATGCGCCCTCAGCTGCGGCTGGTCACCCGCGACCACATCGACTTCGGTCGAGTGTGGTCCGCCTCGTGTTGCCGCTGACCGTTCCCGCGTCAGCACTTCACCCGACCGGTTTTCCGCAGCACGAGATGAGGCTTCGCCATGCCCGTCGAATTTCTCGGCATCGCAGCAACGAACGAAGGTTCCGAGGTGACCCCCCGCTCCGGGGCGTCCTTCGACAAGGAGTACACCCTCAAGCTGGCCCGCGCACACGAGGACCACGGCTGGGACCGGGTGCTGTTCGCCTACGGCTCCGGCTCCCCCGACCCGTCTCCGGCCGCCGCCTACGTCGCGGCCCGCACCGAGACGCTCCAGATCCTGGTGGCGCACCGCCCCAACGTCTCGTACCCGACGTTCGCGGCCAAGACCTTCGCGACCCTGGACCGGATCAGCGACGGCCGCCTCGCCGTGCACTTCATCACCGGAGGCAACGACCACGAGCAGCAGCGCGAGGGCGACTTCCTGACCAAGGACGAGCGGTACGCGCGCACCCGTGAGGCCATCCAGATCATCAAGAGGGCCTGGACCTCGCACGAGCCCTTCGACCACGAGGGCACGCACTACCGCTTCAACGACTTCGTGAGCGACACCTTCCCCGTACAACAGCCGCATCCGCGGGTCTCGTTCGGGGGTTCGTCACCGGCGGCGTACGCGGCAGGGGGCGCCGAGGCCGACATCTACTGCCTGTGGGGCGAGCCACTGGCACAGACCGCGGAGCAGATCGCCTCGGTGAAGGAGGCCGCGAAGGCGGCGGGCCGTACGGACGTGCCGAAGATACAGGTCGCCTTCCGCCCGATCATCGCACCGACCGAGGAACTGGCCTGGGAGAAGGCCCACCGCACCCTGGCCCGGATCAAGGCCCGAAAGTCGGGCAGGCCGCTGAACAACCCGGAGAACACGGGCTCCCGGCGACTCCTGGCGGTGGCCGCCGAGAGTGACCGCCACGACCGCGCCCTGTGGACACCGACCGCGGCGGAGACGGGCGGCGCCGGCAACTCGACAGCCCTGGTCGGAACGCCGGAGACAGTGGCACAGGCCCTGCTGGACTACTACGACCTCGGCGTGGAAATCCTGTCGGCCCGCGGCTACGACCTCCTGGACGACGCGATCGACTTCGGCCGGCACGTCATCCCGATAGTCCGCGAGGAAGTAGCCAAACGAGACGCGACCCGCGTAGCCGCCTGACAACACCCGACTCCCGGACGGACCGACCACAACCGGCCCCTCCGGGAGTCGGGTTCCAGCCCGCCCGGCGTTCGAGGACCGGGGTCCGGGGCAGCGCCCCAATTACGGGAAAGGGCGGGTAGGGGAACAGACCCGCCGCAGGCGCACCCGACCCACACCGCACCGCAACCCCCGCCCCGGAACTCGCACCCAGCGGACACCTCACCCCACAGAGCTGTACGCCACAACCCCCCGCAACACCGCATCCACCGCCTTATGCGCATTCCGCGCCACAGAACTCCCGTCCCGAGGCGCCGCAGCCGCAATCTGCCCCAGCACGTCGATCACCTGCTTGCACCACCGCACGAAGTCCCCGGCCGGCATCTCCGCCTCGCCCAGCACCTCGTCCAGCGTCCGCCCCGACGCCCACATGTAGACCGCCCACGCAAAGCCCAGATCGGGTTCGCGCTGCCCGACGCCCTCCGCCTGGTTGATCTTGAAGTCCTCTTCCAGGACATCGAGCCGGCCCCAGATCCGGACCATCTCGCCCATCGCGGTCTTCGCGGGGCCCGACGGCAGCTTCGGCGCCACCGCGTCATCGGCCTGCCGCGCCTCGTACACCAACGCCGAGACACACGCAGCGAGTTCGGCAGGGTTCAGCCCCTCCCACACCCCCGCCCGCAGGCACTCGCTCGCCAGCAGATCGAGCTCGCCGTAGAGCCGCGCCAGCCGGCGCCCGTGCTCGGTGACCTCGTGGCCCCGCAGATAGTCGAGCTCGGTGAGCAGCGCGACGATCCGGTCGAAGGTGCGGGCGATCGTGTTCGTCCGCCCCTCGATCCGCCGCTCCAGCTGCCTGGTGTCACGCTGCAACCGGTGATAGCGCTCGGCCCAACGCGCATGGTCCTCGCGCTCGTCGCACCCGTGGCAGGGATGCGCGCGCAGCTCCGCCCGGTAGCGGGCGATCTGCCGGTCGTCGGCCGCGACGGACCGCCCCTTGCGGTGCCGCTCGGGGGCTATGTGCCCGGCCTTGGTCCGCAGCGCGGAGGCCAGGTCGCGGCGCGACTGCGGAGAGCGCGGGTTGAACGACTTCGGCACCCGCATCCGCTCCAGCACCTCCACCGGAACCGGGAAGTCGATCGAGCCGAGCCGCTTGACCTGACGCTCGGCCGTGAGCACCAACGGCCGTGGCCCGTCGTGGTATTCGAGCCCGCGGTGGCCGTGCCCGTTGGTCCGCCCGGCGGGCAGTCCGGGGTCGAGGACCAGGGCCAGCCCGGCGAACTTGCCGGTGGGCACATGGATGACATCGCCGGGCTTGAGCCTCTCCAGGGACGCCGCGGCCTCGGCCCGCCGCTGCGTCGCCCCCTGCTTGGCGAGTTCGGTCTCCCGGTCCTTGAGGTCGCGGCGCAGCCGCGCGTACTCCTCGAAGTCGCCGAGGTGACAGGTCATGCCCTCCCGGTAGCCCTCCAGCCCCTCTTCGTTCTTCTGGACCTGCCGGGAGATACCGACCACCGACCGGTCCGCCTGGAACTGTGCGAAGGAGGTCTCCAGCAGCTCGCGCGAACGGTGCCGCCCGAACTGCTGAACCAGGTTGACGGCCATGTTGTAGGAGGGCCGGAAGCTGGATCGCAGCGGATACGTGCGGGTGCCCGCGAGTCCGGCCAGCGCCCCCGGGTCCATGCCGCGCTGCCACAGCACCACCGCGTGGCCCTCGACATCGATGCCGCGCCGCCCGGCCCGCCCGGTCAGCTGGGTGTACTCGCCGGGTGTGATGTCGGCGTGCTGCTCGCCGTTCCACTTGACGAGCTTCTCCAACACCACCGAGCGCGCGGGCATGTTGATGCCGAGGGCCAACGTCTCCGTGGCGAAGACGGCCTTGACGAGCCCGCGTACGAACAGCTCCTCGACGACTTCCTTGAACGTCGGCAGCATGCCCGCGTGGTGCGCGGCGATGCCCCGCTCCAGCCCTTCGAGCCACTCGTAGTAGCCCAGGACATGGAGGTCCTCGCCGGGAATGGACGCGGTCCGCTCCTCGACGATCTCGCGGACCAGGCGCCGCTTCTCCTCGTCGTTGAGCCGCAGTCCGGCCTGCAGACACTGCTGCACGGCGGCCTCGCAGCCGGCCCGGCTGAAGATGAACGTGATGGCGGGGAGCAGCCCTTCGGCGTCCAGCCGGTCGATGACCTCCGGCCTCGCCGGGGTCCAGATCCGGCTGCGCTGGCGCCGCTCGCGCTCACGGTCCGCCTCGCGGACCATCTTGCCGCGGCGCCGCTCACGGGGGTTGTAACCGCGCTGGTTCTCCATCCGGGCGAGCCGGATGAGATCGGGGTTGACCTCGCGGCGGCCGATGCCGCGGCCGCCGTGGTCGGTCTCCTCCTCGAAGAGGTCGTACATCCGGCGGCCCGCCAGCACATGCTGCCAGAGCGGCACGGGGCGGTGCTCGGAGACGATCACCTGAGTGTCACCGCGGACGGTGTCCAGCCAGTCGCCGAACTCCTCGGCGTTGGACACGGTCGCCGACAGTGACACGAGGGTCACGGAGTCCGGAAGGTGAATGATCACTTCCTCCCAGACGGCACCCCGGAAGCGGTCGGAGAGGTAGTGCACCTCGTCCATCACCACATAGCCGAGGCCCCGCAGCGCCTGCGAGCCCGCGTACAGCATGTTCCGCAGCACCTCGGTGGTCATGACGACCACCGGGGCATCGGCGTTGACGCTGTTGTCGCCGGTCAGCAGGCCGACCTTCTCCGGTCCGTAGCGCTTGACCAGGTCGGCGAACTTCTGGTTGGACAGGGCCTTGATGGGGGTGGTGTAGAAGCACTTGCGGCCCTGTGTCAGGGCGAGGTGCACGGCGAATTCGCCGACGATCGTCTTGCCCGAGCCGGTCGGGGCCGCGACGAGCACCCCCTTGCCGGCCTCCAGGGCCTCGCAGGCCTCGATCTGATAAGGGTCCAGATCGAATTCGTACAACTCGCGGAAGGGCGCGAGTGCGGTGGCCAGCTCGGCGGCGCGGATCCGAGAAGCCTGGTATCGCTCAGCTGGGGAGAGGTCCTCTGTCATCTTGCTTACGAGCCTACCCGCCACCTCTGACACCAGGCACGATCTTTAAATCCCGCCGGAAGAACCCGGTGCGAGCACTCGCGCGGCGCCCGGCACGCAGTGCGCGGTGAGCGGCAGCGCCCCGAGTTGCTCACCGTCCGCGTACGCGGTGACACCGGCTGCGGTCAGTTCGATGGAGGAGACCCGGTGCACGGTGACCTTGGGGTGGTCGAGGTGCGTTCCCTTGTAGACGCGGGGGAAGACCTTGAGCAGGGTGGTGCGGCTGCAGTCCCCGACGACGGTCACGTCGAACAGCCCGTCGTCCATCACCGCGTCCGCGCAGATCCGCATGCCGCCGCCGTACGTCGATCCGTTGCCTACGGCGATGAGCGTCGCCTCGATCTCCCTGACCGGTCCGCCGTCCAGCCTGACGCGGTACGGAATGGGCTTGAACGCGGCGAGTTCGGCGAGGATCGCCAGGTCGTACTTGAACCGCCCGCCGACCCATCTCATCCGGTTCCCCCGGTCGTTGACCCGGGAGTCGAAACCGGAGGCGAGCACCGACCCGAACCACCGCTCACCGACCCGGCCCAGGTCGATCTCACGGACGGCGCCGCCCTTGAGTACCTCGGCGGCCAGCCGTCCGGCGGCGGCCGGATCCCGTATCGGCAGTCCGAGCGCGCGGGCGAAGTCGTTCCCGGTGCCGACGGCCACGACCCCGAGCGGGGTCATCGTTCCCGCGACGGCCTGCAGGGCGAGCGACATCACGCCGTCCCCACCCACGGCTATCAGGGCACCGGTCCCGCCCGCGACGGCCTCACGGGCCCGCCGCAGGGCGTCGTCGGCGTCCTCGCCGAGGACCGTACGCACGGAGAATCCGGCGTCCCGCAACGCGGAAGCGGCCGGCTGCGCGGCGTGCGCGCCCCGGCCGCGTCCTGCGGTGGGATTGACAAAAAGGGTGATCTCGCTGGTCACCCGGGGACCCTACAAGGTCAGGTGATGTCGTCGTAACCGTTGCCCCGGTCACGGTCCGAGCTCGCCTGCGTGGGCAACGACCGGCTGGACGAGACCGATTCGATCTCACCGATGTCCTCGGGGGTGAGGTCCAGCTCCGAAGCCTCGTCGTCGTCAAGGCCAGCATCGGGATTGGAACGCTGCCTGCGCTTGTCGTTGAGAAGGGAGAAACCCACCGCGATGAAGTAGAGCACCGCGAGCGGACCCGAGAGCAGAAGCATCGAGATGGGATCGCCGCCCGGTGTCGCGATGGCCGCGAACGCGGTGAGTCCGACGATCATCCCGCGCCACCAGCGCAGCATGCGAGCGCCGGACAGGACCCCGGTAATATTGAGCAGGACCAGCAGCAGTGGCAGCTCGAAGGCCAGCCCGAAGACGATCACCATGCGGGTGATCAAGTCGAGAAAGTCGTCAAGCGGCAGCAGGTTCTTCACGTTGTCGGGCGTGAACCCCAGCATGATCTGGGCCGTCTGCGGCAGGATCTCGTACGCCAGGTAGGCGCCGGCCAGGAAGAGCGGCACCCCGGCCGCGACGAAGGCCACCGCGTGGCGCTTCTCGTGCTTGTGAAGGCCCGGGGCCACAAATGCCCACAGCTGGTAGAGCCAGACGGGGGTGGCCGCCAACACACCCGTCATCAGGGACACCTTCAACGCGATGGTAAACGGTGACAGCAGACCGTTGGTGGTCATCTCCGCGCACGGTCGACCATTGATCATGGTCACGGCGCCGTTCTTGCAGCCGACCGAATCCAGGATCGGCTTCATCAGGAACTCGAAGATTTCCTTCTGGAAGAACGCTGCCGCGATCACGGCAATCACGATGGCCAGGACCGACTTCAGCAGTCGATCGCGCAGCTCACGCAGGTGATCGAGGAGAGGCATCCGCCCCTCGTCGTCTTTCTCCTGCTTGCGGGCAGACTTGAGCAACCCACTTCCCTCGTCTCGTGCGGCAGCTGTCGGTGGAGCGGGTCAGCTGTCAGTTCTGGGTGGTGGGCTTGGCCTCGCTGACCGGACGGGCGCTGCTGACGTCTCCCGGAGCGGCCTGAATGGTACGGGCGGGTGCTGCCTGCGGTGCGGTGTCCGCGGCGGTCTCCGTGGTGGGCCCTGCAGGCTCCGCGTCGTCCTTCTTCATGGCCTTGGCCTCACTCTTGAGGATGCGGGCCGACTTGCCGAGCGAACGCGCCATGTCGGGAAGCTTCTTGGCACCGAAGAGCAGCAAGATGACGGCGATGATCAGAACGATCTCGAGGGGCTTCAGATTGCCGATCATGTGCGACTTCCTTCTCACTGAGGCGACTGGAGGGCGGGCTCGCTACCCATTCGGCCGGACACACGTCCAACCTGCGCGCTGACAGCGATCGTAACCCGCAGGGGTAAACGCAAGGCAATGCCCGTGCATACTCCCGCTTGCGGCCCGCGCCTCCCCCTGGGCCGATGCCCAGCAGCGTACCTCCGTGCCAGTGGATCAAGAGCCCGCTCCCCTGCTAGCGCAGTGCCTCGCCGGTCGCGGCAAGGTCCGTCGCCGCTCTTTCGAGGTCCTCCGCCGCCCGGTTGATGCGCTGGGTGGTCCGCGTCACCTGGCTCCCGAGCCGCTGGGCCTCGATGAAGACCTTGACGGCCAGCACGCCGAGTACGGCGATCCCCAGAAATCCCAGGGCGATGGCGAGCATGGGCCAGAACATGGGCAGAGCCTCGATGTGTCTAGGTGTCCGACGGTGTGGAAGAGGTCTAGATGCCGGTGTGGAGGCGCAGCGTCCGCACCCCGCCCCTGCTGAGGAGGTCGACTATCCGTTCCCCCGCGGGTTTGCGGACGGCCGCACCGCACTGCGGGCAGGTGAAGGAGTAGAAGGTCGTCCGGCGGCTCGCCCCCACGGCGAGGCGAATCGCACCCGCGGCGAGTTCGAACCGTTCACGGCAGTCCGGGCAGGCGGCCTTGAACCGTACGGACTCGGGCACCACCACGGTCGGCACACCTGACACCACAGACATATTGCTCATATCTCCCTCAGGCTTCCGCTCAGACCGGTTCGTCGTACGCGGCCAGTGCCGCACGGGCCGCCTGCTGTGCGCTCCGCGCCAGCTCCGGCGGGGAGACGATGCGGCCCTCGCCGCCCAGTCGCAGCGCGAGCCTGCGCAGCGAGGCCGGGTCGGGGGTGCGCAGGGCGATCCGCAGCCCGCCGTCGGACAACTCCTGCGCGCTGTCGTGCGGGTAGTACTCGGCGACCCAGCGTCCGCCGGGGCCCACCTCGACGACGACTTCCGGGTCCTCGGCGGCCGGCTGGACAAGCCCCTCGGACAGATCCCGCAGTTCCAGCTCGGGCGGCGCGGCGGGCTCGTCCAGCAGCCGGATCTCGGCCACCCGGTCGAGCCGGAACGTACGCCGGTCCTCGGACGACCTGCACCAGGCCTCCATGTACGTGTGCCCCACGGCGAACAGCCGGATCGGGTCCACCTCGCGCTCGGTGAGTTCGTCGCGCGCGGGCGAGTAGTAGCGCAGCCAGAGCCGGCGCCGCTCGGAGATCGCCCGGTCGACATCGGCGAAGACGCCGCCCTCCGACTCGAAGGTGACCGAGAGCCGGGAGCTCGCCGCCCCCACCTCGCCGGCCGCGGTCTCCAGCTTCGCGGTGGCCCGCAGCAGCGCCTGCCGGTCGCTCTCGCGCAGCCCCGGCAGCGTGGCCACGGCACGGGCGGCGACCAGCAGGGCCGTCGCCTCGTCGGCGGCGAGCCGCAGCGGCTCGGCGACGTCGTCCGGGTTGTGCCACCAGATGCGGTCGCCGTCGGTGTCGATGTCCAGCAGATCCCCGCCGCGGAAGCTCGTCCCGCACATGGGCAGTACGTCGAGGTCCGAGATCAGTTCGTCCTCGGTGATCCCGAAGGCACGGGCGACGTCCTGGACATGGGCGCCGGGGCGCTCGCGCAGATACGTCACCAGGGAGAGCATCCGGCGGGTCTGGTCGATCGCGTTCGTGGCCATCAGTGCCGTCCCTCTCTCAGTCCTTGGCCACGGCGCGCAGCCGGTCCACCACATCGGCCCGCAGATCGGCGGGTTCCTGCACGACGACGTCCGGACCGAACTCGACGAGCCAGGCGTCCAGCCCGTGACCGTACGGAATCTCCAACTCGTCCCAGCCGTTCCCGAGTTCCCGGACCGACACGGCGCGCGAGCGCAGCGGGTAGCCGGCCCCGGTACGCAGCCTGATCAGCGCGGTCCGGGTCGCCGTCTCCCCCGCCCAGCTCTCGACGGTCTCGCGCACGGTCACGACGTCGGGCACCTCGGCGGTGAACGCCCCGGCCCGGGAGCGGACCCGGCCGGTGATCCGGGAGAGCCGGAACACCCGCTCGGCGCCGCGGTCCCGGTCCCAGCCGGCCAGATACCAGTGTCCGCGCCAGCACTCCAGGGTCCACGGCTCGACCTGGCGCTGTTCGGGCTTGGCGGCATTGCCCTTGCGGTAGTCGAAGGTGACCGGACGGCGGTCGCGGCAGGCCAGCATCAGCGGCTCGAACGCCGCCTCATGGACGGGGATGCGCGGTTCGAGGGCGCTGTGCACCTCGTACGTGTCCTCGGCCTCCGGCATGCCGGCGGCCCGCAGCTTCTGGAGCGCACCGCTGGCCGCACCGGCCAGCCGCGCCTGCTGCCAGACCTTGGCGGCCAGTCCGAGCGCGGCGGCCTCCTCGGCGTCCAGCGTGATCGGGGGCAGCCGGTTGCTGTCGCGGCGGGCGAGATATCCCGTCTCGCCGTCCAGGTTCTCCACGGTCTCGATGATCAGTCCGAGCTCGCGCAGATCGTCCTTGTCGCGCTCGAACATCCGGTTGAAGGCGTCGTCGGAGCCCGCTTCCAGATAGGCCTCGATGGAACCGCGCAGTTCGCGCTTGCTGAGCGGTCGGCGGGTCCCCAGCAGACACAGCGCCAGGTTCATCAGCCGCTCGGCCTTGGCAATCGCCATCGACGCCCTTTCTGTTTCGCTCTACGACCGTCGACCGTACCGCTACGCGGTGTCGGGACAAAAGCGAGGGCCCGTGCCTGGCGGCACGGGCCCTCGTATCGCACGGAGGCGGATCAGACGGCGACCAGGTCGCAGACGAAGATCAGCGTCTCGCCGGGCGCGATGCGGCCGCCACCGGCGCCGCGGTCGCCGTACGCGAGGTGCGCGGGAATGGTCAGCTGACGACGGCCGCCGACCTTCATGCCCTGCACGCCCTGGTCCCAGCCGGCGATGACCTGGCCGGCACCGAGCTGGAACTGCAGCGGGGTGCCGCGGTTCCAGGAGGCGTCGAACTCCTCGCCGGTGGAGAAGGCCACGCCCACGTAATGGACGGAGACAGTGGCGCCCTTCTCGGCAACCGGTCCGTCGCCTTCCCAGATGTCCTTGATCTCCAGATCGGCCGGCGGCTCGCCACCCGGGAAGTCGATCTCGGGCTTCTCGATGCTCACTGACTTGCTCCTCTTACTGATGAACTGCTGGGCAACCGGGACAGTCTTACATCTTCGCCAGGAGGTCCACGGCGAAGACCAGCGTGGACTTGGCGGGGATGGTCTGCTGCGCCTTGTCCCCGAAGCCCTGGTCCGGCGGGATGACGAGGAGCACACGGCTGCCGATCTTCTTGCCGACCAGACCGTTCTTCAGGCCCTTCAGGGTCACCTGGGCGAGCGGGAAGGTCTGCGTCTTGCCCGCGCTGTAGGTGCTGTCGAACGTCTTGCCGTCCTTCCACGTCAGTGCGACGTAGTTCACGACGACGCTGTCGGTGTCCTTCACGACCTCGCCCTTGGACTCCAGGATGTAGTTGGAGACGAGCTTCGTGGGCGGGTCGGTCTTGGTCGGGACGGTGACCTTGGGGGCCTTGCCGTCGGTGTTGGTGCCGACCTTCGGCAGGTCGATGTTGTCCTGGGCGACCTCGGTGCCCTTGGCGGAGGCCGGGATCTGCGTCGACTTCAGGACGTCGACGACGAAGACGAGCGTGGCGTTGGGCTTGATGTCGCCCTGGCCCTGGGCGCCGTAACCGAGGTCCGGCGGAATGACCAGCTGGACCCTGCTGCCGACCTTCTGGCCGACGAGACCCTTGTCCCAGCCCTGGATGACCATGCCGGCGCCGAGGGTCAGGTCGAACGGCTGCTTGCGGTCGAAACTGTTGTCGAACGGCTTGTCGGAGTCCCAGGACTGGCCGAGGTAGTTGACCTGGATCGCGTCGCCGTTCTTGAGCGTGGCGCCGTCTCCCTGGCTGACGACTCTGGTCTTCAGCTTCTTGGGCGGGTTCCCCGTGCCCTTGGCCAGGGTCGGCTTCTCACCGAATTTCGCGCCCGCGGTGATCGCGGGGAACCCGTCCTTCGACGCGGCGGAAGCGGAAACGGAATCGGAGCCCTTTTCTTCGCCGCACGCTGTCAACAGCAACAGGGGGACGACGAGAAGGCCGGCAAGTCGGCGCACTTGTTCCTCAGATCTCAGACGGCACGGTTGGTTGAGTCCCCGACACTCTAGGGCGTACGCAGGGCCCCGTACGAGGAACGTACGGGGCCCGCGTCGCGTCGGCGGCCGGGATCGTGCTGTACCGGCTCACATACCCGCGATCAATTTCTCCACACGGTCGTCCACCGAACGGAACGGGTCCTTGCACAACACCGTGCGCTGCGCCTGGTCGTTGAGCTTGAGGTGCACCCAGTCGACGGTGAAGTCCCGCCGCTGCTCCTGCGCCCTGCGGATGAAGTCGCCGCGCAGCCGCGCCCTGGTCGTCTGCGGGGGCACGGACTTGCCCTCGAAGATCTTCAGGTCGTTGCAGACGCGGGCGGCCTGTCCCTTGCGCTCCAGCAGGTAGTACAGGCCGCGACGGCGGTGGATGTCGTGGTACGCGAGGTCTATCTGGGCGACCCGCGGATGCGACATGGTCATGTTGTGCTTGGCCCGGTACCGCTCGATGAGCTTGTACTTCATCACCCAGTCGATCTCGGTCTCGATCCGGTCGAGGTCCTCGGCCTCGATCGCGTCGAGCGTACGGCCCCAGAGCTCCAGGACCTGTGCGACGGTTCCGGTACGGATGCCACGGCGGTCGACGAAGTCGACGGCCTTCTCGTAGTACTCGCGCTGCACCTCGATGGCGGACGCCTCACGGCCACTGGCCAGGCGCACCTTGCGCTGCCCGGTGGTGTCGTGGCTGACCTCGCGGATCGCCCGGATCGGGTTCTCCAGCGTCAGATCCCGCATCACCGTGCCCGCTTCGATCATGCGGAGCACCAGATCGGTCGCGCCGACCTTGAGCAGCATGGTCGTCTCGGACATGTTGGAGTCACCGACGATGACGTGAAGGCGGCGATACCGCTCCGCGTCCGCGTGCGGTTCGTCACGTGTATTGATGATCGGGCGGGAACGCGTGGTCGCGGAACTGACGCCCTCCCAGATGTGCTCGGCACGCTGGCTGACGCAGTAGACCGCGCCCCGGGGGGTCTGCAGCACCTTGCCCGCGCCGCAGATCAGCTGCCTCGTGACGAGGAAGGGAATGAGGATGTCCGCGAGCCGGGAGAATTCTCCGTGCCGTGCCACGAGGTAGTTCTCATGACATCCGTAGGAGTTTCCCGCCGAGTCGGTGTTGTTCTTGAAGAGATAGACGTCGCCCGCGATTCCCTCCTCGTGCAGGCGGCGTTCGGCGTCGACGAGCAGGCCTTCGAGAATGCGCTCGCCGGCCTTGTCGTGGGTGACCAATTCGGTCAGGTTGTCGCATTCGGGGGTTGCATATTCCGGATGCGATCCCACGTCGAGGTAGAGGCGGGCGCCGTTCCGCAGAAAGACATTGCTGCTGCGGCCCCATGACACAACACGGCGGAAGAGGTAGCGCGCCACTTCATCAGGGGACAGTCGGCGCTGTCCCCTGAACGTGCACGTGACGCCGTACTCGTTCTCCAGCCCGAAAATGCGGCGGTCCATGACTGAACATTACGCCTGATGGCCTGTGCTGAAACCGGGTTCGACAGCACCGTTTCGATCATTTTCCGATCCCTGTGCGGCAACGGCCGTACGCCCGGGAACTGCGAGTACCCTTCCCGTCGCCAGCAGGACGAGCAGCGCCGCCACCCCACCGGCCCCCGCGACGGCGAAACTCCACGACGTGCCGCCCAGCTCGACGGCCGGGCCCGCCACGGCCGTTCCGGCCGCCGCGCCCACCCCGAACGTCGTCACCAGCCAGGAGAACGCCTCGGTCACGGTGCCCTGCGGAGCATGCCGGTCGACCACGATGAAGGAGCACGCGATCGCGGGCGCCAGAAAGACTCCGGCCACTGCCGCCAGTGCGGTCATGGCGACCACTCCGGGGGTCAGTATCAGCGGCAGATAGCCCAGTGCCAGCAGCGCGACGATGACCCGCAGCCGGCGCTCGGGCGCCCCGGCCCACTGCCGCGCCCCGTAGACGGCGCCGCCGATCAGCGCGCCCAGCCCGAGCGCGGCCATCAGCCAGCCGTACACCGACTCCCGGCCGTGGTCGTCGGCGTAGGCCACACCGGCCACCGTGATCGAGCCCAGCGCGAGTCCGACGAAGAAGAACGATCCGAGCAGCGCCAGCAGCCCCCGCGAGCGCAGCGCGCCCAGCCAGTGCGCCTCGCGGGGTGCGGAGCGCCAGGCCCGGGAGGGCTCGGAGAGGACGACGGAGAGCGCCCCCAGGACCCCTATCGCGTTGATGACGAGCAGGGCGGCGGCGGGTGACCAGAGGGAGACCAGCACCGTCACCAGCAGCGGACCCACGGTGAACATGACTTCCTGGGCGACGGCGTCCATGGCGTACGCCCGGTGCACCCGGTCCTCACTGCCCAGGACACTCGGCCACAGGGCCCGCAGGCCGCCCTCCAGCGGCGGCGTGAAGACGCCGGCCACGATCACCGCCCCGTAGGCCAGCGGTAGCGATCCCAGGCCCACCAGGGCCAGCAGGGCCATACCCAGTGCCGACACCACGGCGGCCGGGAGCTGGACGCGTGGCTGGCCGTACAGGTCCACGGCTCGGCCCAGCAGCGGCTGCCCGACCGCGGTGGACAGCCCGTACACGGCCGCGAGGGCGCCGGCGAGGGTGTAGCTGCCGCCCTCGGCCCTGGTGAAGAGCACGATGGCGATATGGGCGGTGCCGTTCGGCAGTCGCCCCACCAGGGTTCCCGCCAGCAGGCGGGCGGCATGCCGCGCCCGGAGGATGTCCAGATATCCCGCGGCCATGTCCCGTCGCCCCTCTCCCTCGGGCACTCTTCCGGCACCCAGAGGTTTTACGTATAACGTCGAGGTTCATACGTACCATGTGCCCAGTCCGCAGGTCCACCTCACGGTGCCTGCCCCGACCGGCCCGGAGGCCCGAGTGACCAGCGCACCACAGCCCGCCCCGACCCGGCCCACCAGCCGCGACGTCGCGCGGGCCGCAGGCGTCTCGCAGGCCACCGTCTCCCTCGTGCTCGGCGGCAAATGGCGGGGCAGGGTCTCCGAGGCCACCGCCGAACGCGTACGGCAGGCCGCCCACGGCCTCGGCTACCGGCCCAATCTCGCCGCTCGCAACCTGCGCCTCGGCCGCACCAGGACCGCGCTGCTGGTCGTCCCCGCGCTGACCAACGAGTTCTTCGCACGCGTCTACACCGGCGCCGCAGCGGTCGCCGCCGAACACGGCTTCGGTGTCGTCCTCTACCCGTCCCCCGACGGCACAGGTCCGGCCAGGGACCCCTTCGCCTCGGCGAGCGCCTCCCTGGACGGCGTGATCGCCTCATCCATGGCCGCCGGCGCACTCGACGAGCTGCGCGGCGCGGGCCTGCCGCTGGTCATGCTCGACAGCGACCCGGCGGACACCGGTGTCGCGGCACGCGTCAATCTGGACATCGCCGACGGAATGCGGCAGGTCGCGGAGCATCTCCTCGCCCTCGGCCACCGCCGCTTCGTCCACCTGGCCTCGGCGGTCGACTCCTGGACCTTCGCGGTGCGCGGCCGGGCGCTCCACGAGGCCCTGCGGGCGGTGCCCGGCACCTCCGTACGGACCGCCGCGGCGGCGCTCGACGTCCACGCGGGCCGCTTCGCGGCCGAGCGCGCCCTCGCCGCCCCGGGCCCCCGGCCCACCGCCCTCGTCTGCGACGACGACATCCTCGCCGCGGGAGCCTGCAAAGCCGCCCGCAGACTCGGCCTCCGGGTGCCCGACGACCTGTCCGTCACCGGGTTCGACGATCTGGCGCTGGCCACGGCCGTCGAGCCGGAACTGACCACCGTGCGGCTGCCCGCCGAGCAGGTCGGCGAGCGCGGCATGGCCGCGCTGCTGGCGGTCCTGGACGACCGTCCCACCGAGACCGGCAGCCTCCCCGTGCGCCTGGTGACTCGCGGCTCCTCGGCGCCCCCGCCCGCGGACGCTCCGCACGCATGACCGTGCCCCGGCCCGCCGGGACGGCGGACCGGGGCACGGACAGAGCGGTGGACCGTCCCTCGACGGACTACTCCACGTCACCGCCGGAGTCGGTGGACTTGGGGGCGTCCGTCCCGGCGGCGGGCTCGGTGCCCTCGCTCTCCTCGGTGTCGGACGGGGCATCCGTCGGCGCGGAGCCGCCGTCCGCCTCCAGCAGCCGCGCCAGCTGCCTGCCGACGATCCGCTTGAACTTCCGCTGCTGCGGCCGCGTACGGTCCAGTACCGCGACCTCCAGCCGCTCCGCGGGGATCTCCCGCTCACTGCCGTTGGGATCGCGCGACAGCGCCTGCACCGCCAGCTTGAGCGCCTCGGCGAGCGTCATCCCGTCGCGGTGCCGCTGGTCCAGGAAGGTGCTGATCTGCTCGGCGTTGCCACCGACCGCGACCGAGCCGTGCTCGTCGACGATCGAGCCGTCGTGCGGCAGCCGGTAGATCTGGTCGCCCTCCGGCTCGGCGCCCACCTCGGCGACCACCAGCTCCACCTCGTACGGCTTCTCGGCCGCACTGGAGAAAATGGTGCCCAGCGTCTGCGCGTAGACGTTGGCCAGCCCACGGGCCGTCACATCGTCACGGTCGTAGGTGTACCCGCGCAGATCGGCATAGCGCACGCCGCCGATGCGGAGATTCTCGTACTCGTTGTACTTTCCGGCGGCGGCGAAACCGATCCGGTCATAGATCTCGCTGAACTTGTGCAGCGCACGGGACGGGTTCTCGCCGACGAACACAATGCCGTCGGCATACTGCAGCACAACCAGGCTGCGACCACGGGCGATGCCCTTCCGGGCGTATTCCGCCCGGTCGGCCATGGCCTGCTGAGGTGAGACATAGAACGGCGTCGACACCGGTTATCCGTCCCTTTCTGTCAGTGACAAGAGCATCGAAGAAGCAGCGGAACGGAGGTCAGAGCAGCGCGGCGCGCGGGCCGTCGGGCTGCTCGAGCCGGCGCTCCAGGACCGAGCGGGCGATCTCGGAGGATTCCGCCTCGTCCAGCTTCCGGAAGCCTTCGTCGGTGATGACGGTGACGATCGGGTAGATCCGCCGGGCCACATCGGGACCGCCGGTCGCCGAATCGTCGTCCGCGGCGTCGTACAGCGCCTGCACGACCAGGGTGAGGGCCTCCTGCTCCGTCAGGTCCCCGTGGTAGAGCTTCTTCATCGAGCTCCGGGCGAAGACCGACCCGGAGCCGGTGGCCGCGTATCCATGCTCCTCGGAACGGCCGCCCGTGACGTCGTACGAGAAGATGCGGCCCTTCTCGCGGTCGACGTCGAAGCCGGCGAAGAGCGGCACGACGGCGAGGCCCTGCATGGCCATCGCCAGATTGCTGCGGATCATC
The DNA here is from genome assembly GCF_040611955.1 of Streptomyces sp. NPDC006510. Classification (NCBI taxonomy): domain Bacteria; kingdom Bacillati; phylum Actinomycetota; class Actinomycetes; order Kitasatosporales; family Streptomycetaceae; genus Streptomyces; species Streptomyces sp. NPDC006510. Next base: position 17,925 of record NZ_JBEXPH010000047.1, read on the forward strand.
GTGGAGAGCCGGTTCGCCTTGCCCTCCAGGGAGAGCTGGGCCCCCTCGACCTTCTCGAAGTGCTCCAGCTCCAGCTGGAAGAGCTTGACCATCTCCACGGCCAGTCCGGCCGTGCCGGCGATGCCCACCGCCGAGTACTCGTCGGCCGGGAAGACCTTCTCGATGTCACGCTGCGCGATCACATTGCCCATGGTCGCTCGCCGGTCGCCGGCCAGCACCACGCCGTCGGCGAACGTCGCCGCGACGATGGTCGTCCCGTGCGGCGCCTCGATGGCCCCCTGCAGGGGCGGCAGGCTCCGGTTGCCCGGGAGCATCCCGGGCGACTGGTCGGACAGGAAATCCATGAACGAAGAGGATCCCGGCGTCAGGAAGGCAGCTGGTAGACGCCCGGTGCTACGAGTGTTGGCTTCCACGCGTTTCCCTCCAGGTAAGCGACGGCCCTGCGCAAGGCGTCAGGATCGTCTCCCAACTTGCCGATGGCCGAATTGCAGTTGATGCGGTTACGCCACGGACCCTACCCGTCCCGTGGCGGTGATCCACATGAACCGCGGGGGCAGCTGCACGGCTCGCGGTGCCGTTTGCGCCCGCGCGGTACGGGCCGGGTCGGCCCGTACCGCGCGCATCGCTCTCCACTCCCCCGCGTTCACATTCGCGAACTACTGTCCGCCCTTTTGAACGAAGGAACGCACAAAGTCCTCGGCGTTCTCCTCGAGCACATCATCGATCTCGTCCAGAACCGAGTCGACGTCGTCGCTCAGCTTCTCCTGGCGGTCCTTGAGGTCCTCGGAGACCTGCGCGTCCTGCGCCTGCTCCTCGACCTCCTCGGTGGAACGCGTCGCCTTCTGCTGTCCGCCGCCGGTGTCCTTGGTCGCCATTTAGCTCACCCCGCTCGGTTCGAAGCACTTGATCAGACCCTACCCACGGGCTCCGACATCGGCCCGGTACTTTCCCTCAACGTCCGGGGGTCATCCCGATGATTCCCCGATCCCGGCCCTTTCAGCCGCCCGACAGGACCTGGACCAGCTCCTCCGCCGTGCGGCAGCGGTCCAGCAACTCCTTGACGTGATTGCGGGTGCCACGCAGCGGTTCCAGGGTGGGTACCCGTTGCAGCGAGTCATGACCCGGCAGGTCGAAGATGACCGAGTCCCAGGAGGCCGCCGCCACGTCGTCGGCGTACTGCTCCAGGCAGCGGCCGCGGAAGTAGGCCCTGGTGTCCTCCGGAGGCTTCGTACGGGCCTGCTCGACCTCGTTCTCGTCCAGCAGCCGCTTCATCTTCCCGCGGGCCGCCAGACGGTTGTACAGGCCCTTCTCGGCCCGCACGTCGGCGTACTGGAGATCCACCAGGTGCAGGCGCGCCGCGTCCCAGTCCAGGCTGTCGCGGCGGCGGTAGCCCTCCATGAGCTCCCGCTTGGCGATCCAGTCGAGCTCGCCCGACAGGCTCATCGGATCGTTCTCCAGCCGGTTGAGGGTGTCCTCCCAGCGGATCAGGACGTCCTTGGTCTGCTCGTCGGCATCCGCCCCGTACCGCTCCTCGACGTACTTGCGGCCCAGCTCGAAGTACTCCATCTGCAGTTGTACCGCGGTGAGGGTACGGCCGCTGCGCAGCGTGATGAGGTGCTTCAGGGTCGGGTCGTGGGAGACGTGGTGCAGGGTGCGCACCGGCTGGTCGACCGCGAGATCGACGTTGATGAAGCCGTCCTCGATCATGGAGAGGACCAGGGCGGTGGTGCCGAGCTTGAGATAGGTGGAGATCTCCGAGAGGTTCGCGTCCCCGATGATCACATGGAGCCTGCGGTACTTCTCGGCGTCGGAGTGGGGTTCGTCGCGGGTGTTGATGATGGGGCGCTTGAGCGTGGTCTCCAGCCCGACCTCGACCTCGAAGTAATCGGCGCGCTGGCTGATCTGGAAGCCGTGCTCGTGGCCGTCCTGGCCGATTCCCACGCGTCCCGCCCCCGTGACCACCTGGCGGGAGACGAAGAACGGGGTCAGATGGCGCACGATGTCGGAGAACGGGGTTTCCCGCTTCATCAGGTAGTTCTCGTGCGTGCCGTACGAGGCGCCCTTGTTGTCGGTGTTGTTCTTGTAGAGATGAATCGGCTGGGCGCCGGGAAGCTGGGCCGCGCGCTCGGCGGCCTCGGCCATGATGCGTTCGCCGGCCTTGTCCCAGAGGACCGCGTCCCGCGGATTGGTGACTTCCGGGGAGCTGTACTCCGGGTGCGCGTGGTCGACGTAGAGGCGGGCCCCATTGGTGAGGATGACATTGGCGAGGCCGATGTCCTCGTCGGTGAGCTGGCTGGAGTCCGCGGTCTCGCGGGCGAGGTCGAAACCTCGCGCGTCCCGCAGCGGGTTCTCCTCCTCGAAGTCCCAGCGGGCGCGGCGCGCCCGGTGCATCGCCGCTGCGTAGGCGTTGACGATCTGGGACGAGGTGAGCATGGCATTGGCGTTGGGGTGGCCGGGGACGGAGATCCCGTACTCCGTCTCGATGCCCATTACTCGCCGTACGGTCATGCGGCCCTCCTTGCCCGGCGGCGCTCCCTTGAGGGGCGGCGCTCAAGTACCGCTGCTGGTCGGTGCGCGTGCACTGCCCGTCCACGCACTGCGCGACCGGGCGGTACGCAAGAGCCTAGAGCGCCTCTGTGCTGGTGGGGAGATCAATTACGTCATTGCTGCGGTGTCGCGTGAGCCGTACCGAAAGCAACCGGCTGCGGATGCCCGGCCGGGCATCCGCAGCCTGACTGCGTTCTACAGGTACTGCCCGGTGTTCGCCACCGTGTCGATGGAGCGACCGGTGTCCGCGCCCTGCTTTCCGGTGACGAGCGTGCGGATGAAGACGATCCGCTCGCCCTTCTTGCCGGAGATCCTGGCCCAGTCGTCCGGGTTGGTGGTGTTCGGCAGGTCCTCGTTCTCCTTGAACTCGTCCACGCAGGCCTGGAGGAGATGGGAGACGCGAAGGCCCTTCTGGCCCTGTTCGAGGAAGGCCTTGATGGCCATCTTCTTGGCCCGGTCGACGATGTTCTGGATCATCGCGCCGGAGTTGAAGTCCTTGAAGTACAGGACTTCCTTGTCGCCGTTGGCGTACGTGACCTCGAGGAAGCGGTTCTCCTCGGACTCGGTGTACATCCGCTCGACGACGGACTGGATCATGGCGTGCGCGGCGGCTTCCTTGGAGCCGGTGTGCTCCGCGAGGTCGTCCGCGTGCAGGGGCAGCGAAGGCGTGAGGTACTTCGCGAAGATGTCCTTCGCGGCCTCCGCGTCCGGGCGCTCGATCTTGATCTTCACATCGAGGCGGCCGGGTCGCAGGATCGCGGGGTCGATCATGTCCTCGCGGTTGGAGGCGCCGATGACGATGACGTTCTCCAGGCCCTCGACGCCGTCGATCTCGGCGAGCAGCTGGGGGACGATGGTGTTCTCCACGTCCGAGCTGACGCCGGATCCCCGGGTACGGAAGAGGGACTCCATCTCGTCGAAGAAGACGATGACGGGGGTGCCCTCGCCCGCCTTCTCACGGGCACGCTGGAAGACCAGGCGGATGTGCCGCTCGGTCTCGCCGACGTACTTGTTGAGAAGCTCCGGACCCTTGATGTTGAGGAAGTAGCTCTTGCCCGCCGGCTGGCCGGTGACCTCGGCGACCTTCTTGGCAAGGGAGTTGGCGACGGCCTTGGCGATGAGTGTCTTGCCGCAGCCGGGCGGGCCGTAGAGCAGGATGCCCTTCGGCGGACGCAGTTCGTGTTCCTTGAAGAGGTCGGGGTGGAGGTAGGGGAGCTCGACCGCGTCCCGGATCAGTTCGATCTGGTCGCCCAGGCCGCCGATCTTGTCGTAGTCGATGTCCGGTACCTCTTCGAGGACGAGCTCTTCGACCTCGCTCTTGGGGACCACTTCGTAGACGTAGCCGGACCTGGGTTCGAGCAGGAGGGCGTCGCCGGGGCGGATGGTGATGTCCAGCAGCGGCTCGGCGAGCCTTACCACCCGTTCCTCGTCGGTGTGCCCGATGACCAGGGCCCGCTCGCCGTCCTCAAGGATTTCCTTGAGGGTGACGATGTCCCCGGCCCGCTCGAATTCCATGGCGTCGACCACGTTGAGCGCTTCGTTGAGCATGACTTCCTGGCCGCGCCGGAGGTCGTCGAGCTCAACACTGGGGCTGACGTTCACCCGGAGCTTTCGGCCCCCGGTGAAGATGTCGCAGGTACCGTCCTCATTGCCCTGCAAAAACACACCGAATCCGGCCGGCGGCTGTGCGAGCCGGTCGACTTCTTCCTTGAGGGCCACGATCTGGTCGCGGGCCTCGCGCAGCGTGTTGGCGAGCCGCTCGTTCTGTGCGGAAACGCCTGCCAGGTTGGTCTGCAACTCGACGATCCGCTCTTCGAGAATCCTCGTATGGCGCGGAGAGTCGGCGAGCTTACGTCGCAGGACGGCGATTTCCTGCTCAAGATAGGCGACCTGGCCGGCTGGGTCTTCGGACCCCCGCCCGGGCCGGATGCCGCGGTTGATGTCGTCGTCGTGGGCTGCCACGGTCCTCACCTCCTCCAAGGGGAGCTGGACGCTTCCTGACCCTACCTGGGTGGGTGATGATTGAAACCCCTAGATCACAAAGACTGCGGGGCGTGTCCGATCTTCACCCTTGCGTTCCCCCTCGTGTCAGGGGAATACCCACCCTTCAACATCGGAAAGCGGCCGGTTGTATCGTCGAACCGTTCAACACCCGTCAGGGCTGGCTTCTTTTGGTTCGGATACGCAGGGAACGGCAGGAGAAATGACCGTGCAGCAGGACGCTCCCAACGGTGGCGACGCGCAGGACCTGGAGGTCTGGATCGACCAGGACCTCTGCACGGGAGACGGCATCTGCGTCCAGTACGCGCCCGAGGTGTTCGAGCTGGACATCGACGGTCTGGCCTATGTCAAGAGCGCCGACGACGAGCTGTTGCAGGACAAGGGGGCGACGACGCCCGTTCCGCTGCCGCTCCTCCAGGACGTCGTCGACTCGGCCAGGGAGTGCCCGGGCGACTGCATCCACGTCCGTCGCGTTTCGGACAGCGTCGAGGTGTACGGTCCCGAGGCCGCCTGAGCCGACGGCCGGGGTCCTCGGCCACTCGCGGTGACCGCTCAGGCGTTGGCCGGGGCGGCCCGGGTGGCGCGGACGAACGCGCCGCCCTGCCACTGCCAGGTGACCCGCTCCTGCTGGTCGGGGCAGCAGCGCGCCACCGCGTCCGAGGAATAGCCGAGCAGAGTGGCCGAAATGATTCCGTCACTCACCGCGAAATCGCCGATGCTCATCTCCTGAGCGGGGTCCACCAGGGTCGCCACGACCCGCGGTGCGGCCCCGCTTCCGCGCGTGAGGACATAGACGCCGCTGGGCGGGGTGCCGGAGCCGGCCGCGCAGTGCACCACCGCGACGGTCTCGGGGCGGCTGTCGCCGTCGAGGTCGCCGGTGGCCTGCTTGGCCACGGTGCTCTCCTGTCCGCCGCAGTCCAAAGGGAAGGCTGCCCGTGCCGGGTCGGGTGCGGTGACGGCCGTGGTGCCGGGCTGCGCCGTGGTGCGGTGCGGGGTGGAGGCTGAGGCCGTGGGGTCCGGCTGTAGCAGGCCGGCGGCCGCGACGACGGCGGCCATGGCCGCCGCGGTGGCGAGCCAGTGCAGCGGCTTGGTGTCGGTGTGCGCGAGGTCCGGGAGCTCGGAGGTCTGCACGCGGGATGTCTCCTGTGGTTCCTGTGGTTCGAGGATGCCTGGGCGGGCGGCGGCGCTGTTGGCGGGACTGCCGCGGCGGCGCACGGTGGCCAGCATCGTGCCACACCTCACAGAACAGCGGAACGGTGGGGTCGGTACGGATTGCGGGGCCGGTGAGGACGGTGTCCTCGTTCCGGCAACGAAAGGGCGCCGCCGTCGAGTTCCCGGGTCGGTCCGGGAACTCGGCGACGACGCCGGTGCGTTGCGCGGGTCAGCCGCGGGAGGAGCCGCTCTGGCCGCCGGGACCGTCGTAGTCCTCGCCGTAGGCGCCCTTGGCGGGGCGGCGGCGGCGCAGCGGTGCCTCCACACCGTCGGCCAGGCGGCGGGCGGTGACGAGGAAGCCGGTGTGGCCGATCATGCGGTGGTCCGGGCGGACGGCCAGGCCCTCGACGTGCCAGTTGCGGATCATCGATTCCCAGGGCTGCGGCTCGGCGAAGCAGCCGATCTCACGGATGGACTCGACGGTCCGCGCGAGCTGGGTGGTGGTGGCGACGTACGCGCAGAGGATGCCGCCGGGCACCAGCGCCTTGGAGACGGCCTCCAGGCACTCCCACGGGGCGAGCATGTCGAGGACGACTCGGTCGACGTCGGTGTCCGAGAGGTTGTCCTGGAGGTCGCCGACGGTGAGCTGCCAGGCCGGGTGCGGTTCGCCGAAATAGCGTTCCACGTTCTGCTGGGCGATCTCGGCGAAGTCCTCGCGGCGCTCGTAGGAGTGCAGCATGCCCTGGTCGCCGATGGCGCGCAGCAGGAAGGTGGAGAGCGAGCCGGAGCCGACGCCGGCTTCCACGACGCGGGCGCCGGGGAAGATGTCGGCGAAGGCCAGGATCTGCCCCGCGTCCTTGGGGTAGACCACGGCGGCGCCGCGGGGCATGGACAGGACGTAGTCGGGGAGCAGGGGGCGCAGCGCGAGATAGGCGACGTTTCCCGTGGTTCGGACAACACTGCCCTCGGGGGCACCGATCAGCTCGTCGTGCGGGAAAGAACCCTTGTGGGTGTGGAAGTTCTTTCCGGCCTCGAGCGTGAAGGTGTAGTGGCGTCCCTTGGGATCGGTGAGCTGGACCTGGTCCCCGACCTTGAAGGGCCCGCGTCGGCGGGCGGCACCGGTCGGTTCAGACATGTGACCAGCGTACCGGTGATTCCCCGGGCTCCGACCGCGAGCCCGGGGCGGGGCCGGGCGGTCAGGAGGCCGGCCTGGCCAGGGCGGCGACAAACGCGCGTTCGACGTCGGCGGTGGAGAGGACGCCGTAGATCTCGCCGGTCTCCTCCATGACCAGGTACTCGGTGGCCGGGCTGGCCTTGAGCCGGTCCAGGAGTGCTTCGCCGGACAGCTCGGCGGAGACCTTCATGCCTTCGGTGAGGTCCTGGGCGAGGCCGCTGACGGCGACCCAGGGGCGGCGGTGTTCCGGCACGGCGACGATGGCGGTTTCCCGGACGATGGCCTTCGGTTCGCCGTGTCCGTCGACGACGACGAGGGCGCGGGCGCCCGCCTCGTTGGCCCGGCGCAGCGCCTCGGAGAGCGGGGTGGCGGACTCCACCGGGACGGCGCGCCGGGTGAGGGTGCGGGCGCGCAGCTCGGGAAGGTGTTCGCGCAGCCGGGCCATGCGCAGGCTGTTGCCCGCTCCGGTCCAGATGATCGCGGCGAGGATGGCGGCGAGCAGCGCGTCGGTGATGGTGTCCATGCCGCTGAGATCGCGGGGGTCGTTGCCGAAGGTCCCGGTGTGGGTGAGCAGCGGCAGGCCGATCAGGGTGACGACGGCGAGGGCGCGGCCGACCCAGGCGGCGGCGACGGTTCCGCTCATCGGCCGTCCGGTGATCTTCCAGACGACGGCGCGAAGCATGCGTCCGCCGTCGAGCGGGAGGCCGGGGAGGAGGTTGAAGGCGGCGACCAGAAGGTTGGAGATCATCAGTCCGGCGAGCAGGACTCCGGGCACGGTGCCGGGCTCGACGAACATCATCCCGACGTAGAACACTCCCGCGAGCACCAGGGAGAGCAGCGGTCCGACGAAGGCGAGCACGAATTCGCGGCCCGGGGTCTCGGACTCCTTCTCGATCTCGGAGACGCCGCCGAAGAACTGGAGCTGGATGCGGCGCACCGGCAGCTTGAAGCGCAGCGCCACGACGGTGTGGGCCAGTTCGTGGACGAGTACGGAGGCGTAGAAGGCGATCGCGAAGAAGAGGGAGACCAGGTAGCGGGCCGTGCCGAGCTCGGGCAGCACCCGGTCGAGCTGGCCGCCGAAGACCCAGGTGATCAGTGCGGCCACGAGGAACCAGCTGGGCGCGACGTACACCGGCACGCCGAAGGGGCGGCCCATGAGAAGGCCGCCTCCGGGCTCTTCGGGGCGCTGCGGTCCGCCCTTGTCGGGTTCGGTGCCAGGGGGCGTTCCCCCTGCACCGGGCTGCGGCCGCCCGCTGTCGCCGCTCTCGTCCACGGGGTCCCTTCGGTCGGTGCCCTACGGCACGGTCATGCGGTGTTCGAGGCTGTGTGGTCGATGGTATGCCGCCCGCTGTCAGTGGCGGGCCGTAGGGTCTTCGACATGACCTCCCTGCCGCGGCCCGCTCAGCCGCCTTCGTCCCTGTCGCCGTCGCGGGCGAGCGATTTCATGCAGTGTCCGCTGCTGTACCGCTTCCGGGTCATCGACAAACTGCCGGAGAAGCCCAGCGAGGCGGCTACCCGGGGCACGCTGGTCCATGCGGTGCTGGAGCGGCTCTTCGACAACCCCGCGGTCGAGCGCACCGCGGGCCGGGCCACGGCGCTGATCCCCGCCCAGTGGGACCGGCTGCTGGAGTCGAAGCCGGAGCTGTCGGAGCTGTTCGCCGAGGATGCCGGTGGCGAGCGGCTCTCGCGCTGGCTCTCGGAGGCGGAGGGCCTGGTGGAGCGGTGGTTCTCGCTGGAGGACCCGACGCGTCTTGAGCCCGCCGAGCGGGAGCTGTTCGTGGAGACGGAGCTGGAGTCGGGGCTGCGGCTGCGCGGGGTGATCGACCGGATCGACGTGGCGCCGACGGGCGAGGTCCGGATCGTCGACTACAAGACGGGGAAAGCGCCGCGCCCGGAGTACGCGGAGGGCGCGCTCTTCCAGATGAAGTTCTACGCGCTGGTGATCTGGCGGCTGAAGGGTGTGGTGCCGCGCCGGCTCCAGCTCGTCTATCTCGGCAGCGGGGACATCCTGACGTACGACCCGGTGGTGGCGGATCTGGAGCGGGTGGAGCGCAAGTTGCTGGCGCTGTGGGACGCGATCCGGCTGGCCACCGAGACGGGTGAGTGGCGGCCCCGGCCGACGAAGCTCTGCGGCTGGTGCGACCACCGATCGGTCTGTCCCGAATTCGGCGGTACTCCCCCGGTCTATCCATTGACGGTCCGCCCGGCTGAGTCGGAGCAGGATGTGCAGGGCAGAATGGATCCGGTCCGGGCTGAGGCCGACCGGCCCGTGGCCCTCGAAGGACCTTGAAGGAGACCCTGTGGCTATCCGCGTCCTACTGGTCGACGACCAACCGCTGCTGCGTACCGGCTTCCGGATGATTCTGGAGGCGGAAGGCGATCTCGCGGTGGTGGGTGAGGCCGGTGACGGTCTCCAGGCTCTCGACCAGGTGCGGGCGCTTCAGCCCGATGTGGTGCTGATGGACATCCGCATGCCGCGGATGGACGGCGTCGAGGCGACGCGCCAGATCACCGGGCCGGGCCGCGACGGCCCGGCGAAGGTGCTGGTGCTGACCACGTTCGATCTCGACGAGTACGTGGTGGAGGCGCTGCGCGCCGGCGCCAGCGGCTTCCTGCTGAAGGACGCTCCGGCCAATGAGCTGGTGCAGGCCATCCGGGTGGTCGCGGCGGGCGAGGCGATGCTCGCACCGAGCATCACCCGCAGGCTCCTCGACAAGTACGCGGACCATCTGCCGTCCGGCGAGGAGCCGGTGCCCGACACCCTGCACACGCTGACCGACCGCGAGGTCGAGGTGCTGAAGCTGGTGGCGCGCGGTCTGTCGAATGCGGAGATCGCCGCGGATCTGTTCGTCAGTGAGACGACGGTCAAGACGCATGTCGGCCATGTACTGACCAAGCTCGGACTGCGCGACCGGGTCCAGGCCGCCGTCTACGCGTACGAGAGCGGTCTGGTGCGCCCCGGCGCCCAGTGACCCTGCCGGGAGGCGACGCGCCCCGGCCGGGCGGGGCCCGGGCGTCTTCCGGGCTCAGCGGGGATCTTTCGCCAGCTCCCACAGCTGGAGGTCGGCGGAGGAGTTGACCGCCCATTCGACGCCGGTGAGACCTTCGCGCGAGGCGACGTACTGCTTGCCCTGCCAGATCGGCAGTACGGGGACGTCCGTGGCCACGACGTCCTGGAGCCGCTGGAAGGTCTTGGTCGCGGCGCTGCGGTCGGTCTCACGGCGGGACTGCGGGATGAGCGTCTTCTGTGCCAGGGCCGACGTGTAGGGCGAGTTGAGGAAGTTGTTCCGGTCGAGGAACGGCGCCGTGAAGTTGTCGGGGTCCGGGAAGTCGGGGAACCAGCCCATGCCGTAGACGGCGTAGTCGCCGCGCAGCTGTGCCGGGCGGTACTTCGCCCAGGGGGTTCCCTGGACGGTGACGTCGAACAGCCCGGTGTCGTTGAACTGCTTCTTCAGGGTTCCGAACTCGGCGGCCGTGCCGGCGCCGACACGGTCGGTCGGGTAGTGGAGCGTGAGCTTCACCGGGGTATCGACTCCTGCGGCGTTCAGGATCGCCGCGGCCTTCTTGGTGCTGGGTTCGCTGTACTTGTTGTAGAACGAGTTGGCGTGCGCGGTGATTCCTGGCGGGATCAGCGAGTACAGCGGCTCGGCCGTGGTGCCGTACACCTTGCTCGCGATTTCGCCGCGGTCGATGACCTGGGCCATGGCCTGGCGGACGGCCTTGTTCTTCACTGCCGGATCGTTGGTGTTGAAGCCCAGGAAATGGATGGCGAGGCCGGGCATCTCGGTGAGCTTGATGCCGTCCCTGGGCTGTTCGAGCATCTGCTGGGACTGCTCGGGCGACATGGTGCGGGTCATCATGTCGATCTTCCGGTTGTCGAGGGCCTTGCCCATGGCCGTCGGGTCGGGGAAGACGTCCAGCTCGACCCTGTCGTTCCGCACCTTCAGATCCCCCTTGTAGTGGGGGTTCCTGGTGAAGAGGATCCTGACGGCCTTGTTGTGCTCGGTCTCCGCCTTCATGGTGTACGGGCCGGAGCCGTCCACCCGGAATCCGGTCCGCGCGGAATTCGCCGCGTACTTGCTCCGCGGCACGATCCCGGCGACGGGAGTGGCGAGCTTGTACGGGAACGTGGCGTCCGACGTGCGGAGGTGGAAGACGACCTCCCGTTCGCCCTGCGTCTCGACCGTGTCGATGTTGTCGAGCAGGGCGACGGGCCCGTTGGCGGCATCGATGCGGATGACGCGGTCGATGGAGTACTTCACGTCGTCGGCGGTCATGGCCTTGCCGTCGGCGAACTTCAGACCCCTGCGCAGCTTGCAGCGGTAGCTCTCGTTCTGCGTGTCCGTGAAGGTGCAGCTCTCCGCGGCTTCGGGCACCGGCTCGCCGCCCCCGCGCGGCACATGCACCAGGGTCTGCACGGTCTGCCGGAGCACGTTCCACACGCCGGCTTCGTAGCCGATGGCGGGGTCGAGCGGCGCGGGATTGCCCTTCGAGGCGACGAACTGGTCCGTGGTGCCGACAACGATGGCGGCCTTGCCATCGCTCCCGTCACCCGACGCGCCGCAGGCGGCGAGTGCGGGTGCGAGCAGGCCGACAACGGCCGGCAGCACCAGAGTCTTGCGGTTCATCTTGGACGCTCTCCCTCATCCGGGCATGGAGAAAGCGACATTAGTAGGCGTCGTCGGCAATGCCGGACCGGAGAAGTGCCCGCACGTAATCGAATGGTGATGAGAATTGACGGCGAGCCGCTTTCACGCACCGGAAAGGTATCGCAGATATCAGAATGAACCTGGACATTTCATTGCCCTGAAACGGACACACCGGGTGATCCCGGGAGCCCTCCGAAGTGCATTCGGGTGAGAAAGCTCACGCCCTGGCCGTTCAAATCCTTTATCGCACGCCCGGCTTTTCCACACCTACACACGACAGAAAATGCACCATCCGCCACCGAGAGATTTTCCATTCATTCACAGAAATACTCTCGGTATGCGGATCAACGCACTCCCGTGACCAGGCCCCGGAGGAAAGCGAGATCGACTTCTTCGAGCGAACGTACGACCACCCGTCCGGACGCGGGGGCGATGGGCGCGACCGACGGTACGGCGACCACCCGGCAGCCCGCCGCCTCCGCGGCCGCGACTCCGGTCGCCGTGTCCTCGATGACCGCACAGCGCTCGGGTTCCGCGCCGAAGCCGGAAGCGGCGGTGAGATAGGGCTCCGGGTGCGGCTTCGTACGGGAGACCTCGTCGCCCGCGACGGTGAGGGCGAAGTGGTGCCGGCCAACCGATTCCAGTACCCGGTCGATGATCCGCCGGTGCGAGGCGGAGACCAGGGCCGTGGGAATCTCGTGCCTGGCCAGTTCGGCGAGCAGCCGTGCCGCGCCCGGCATCAGCGGCACACCGCGGCCGATGCGCTTCTCGAAGCGGTCGTTGAGCAGCACGGTGAGTTCGTCGAGGGTGATGTCCGCGCCGGTGACGTCCATGAGATAGCCGGCGCTGCGGGTCATCGGCCCGCCGACAACCACGTCCCGCCATGCCTCGTCGAGCCGGTGACCGAGCTCGGCGAAGACCTCCACCTCCGCGTCCCACCAGAAACCCTCGGTGTCGACGAGGGTGCCGTCCATGTCGAGGAGGACGGCCTGGAGCGCGGCGCCTTCGGCCGTGCGGGTCAAGGACGCAGGGACCGTGCTGGTCATCCGGCACACCTTCCGTAAGGGACGAGAAGGCCGGCCGCCATTTCCCGTGGGAAGGGCGACCGGCCTGCACTGGACCGACCAGTGTACGACTTGTCCTGCTACCGCGCGTTGAACGTCGTCCTACCGCGCGTTGAAGTACTTCGCCTCCGGGTGATGGATGACGATCGCGTCGGTGGACTGCTCCGGATGCAGCTGGAATTCCTCCGAGAGATGCACCCCGATCCGCTCCGGCTGGAGCAGCTCGGCGATCTTCGCCCGGTCCTCCAGTTCGGGGCAGGCACCGTAGCCGAGGGAGAAGCGCGCGCCCCGGTACTTCAGCGCGAACATGTCCTCCACATCGGACGGGTCCTCGCCGCCGAAGCCCAGCTCGGCGCGGACCCGGGCGTGCCAGTACTCGGCGAGGGCCTCGGCCAGCTGCACGGACAGTCCGTGCAGCTCCAGGTAGTCGCGGTAGGAGTTGGCCTCGAAGAGCTTCGCGGTCTCGCCGCCGATCTTCGAGCCGACGGTGACGACCTGGAGGCCGATCACATCGGTCTCGCCGGACTCCTCGGGGCGGAAGAAGTCCGCGAGGCAGAGACGGCGGCCGCGGCGCTGGCGCGGGAAGGTGAAGCGGGTCCGCTCGGAGCCGTCCTCGTGGAGCAGGATCAGGTCGTCGCCCTTGGACACGCACGGGAAGTAGCCGTAGACGACGGCGGCTTCCAGGAGGTTCTCGGTGTGGAGCTTGTCGAGCCAGCCGCGCAGGTGCGGGCGGCCCTCGGTCTCCACCAGCTCCTCGTACGTGGGTCCGTCACCGGCGCGGGCCTGCTTGAGTCCCCACTGGCCCTTGAAGAGGGCGCCCTCGTCGAGCCAGGACGCGTACTCCTTGAGCTGGATGCCCTTGATGACCCGGGTGCCCCAGAAGGGCGGCTCGGGGACCGGGTTGTCGACGGCGACGTCGGAGCGCACGCCCTCCTCCGGCTCGTGGACCTCCAGGACCGCGGCGTCGCGCTTGGGCACCCGGCGCTGCTTGAGCTCCGGCAGGACCGCGCCCGGGACACCGCGCTTGACCGCGACCAGCGCGTCCATCAGGCGCAGCCCCTCGAAGGCGTCTCGGGCGTAGCGGACCTCGCCCTCGTAGATCTCGTGGAGGTCCTGCTCGACGTAGGCCCGGGTGAGGGCCGCGCCGCCGAGGATGACGGGGAAGTCGGCGGCCAGCTTGCGCTGGTTCAGCTCCTCCAGGTTCTCCTTCATGATCACGGTCGACTTCACCAGGAGACCGGACATGCCGATGACGTCGGCCCGGTGTTCCTCGGCGGCTTCCAGGATCGCGGAGACGGGCTGCTTGATGCCGAGGTTGACGACGTTGTAGCCGTTGTTGGACAGGATGATGTCGACGAGGTTCTTGCCGATGTCATGGACGTCGCCGCGGACGGTGGCCAGGACGATGGTGCCCTTGCCCTCGGCGTCGGACTTCTCCATGTGCGGTTCGAGGTACGCCACCGCGGTCTTCATGACCTCGGCGGACTGGAGGACGAAGGGCAGCTGCATCTGGCCGGAGCCGAAGAGCTCGCCGACGACCTTCATGCCCTCCAGGAGGGTGTCGTTGACGATGTCGAGGGCCGGGCGGGTCAGCAGCGCCTCGTCGAGGTCGCTCTCCAGGCCGTTCTTCTCGCCGTCGATGATGCGGCGCTGGAGCCGCTCGTCGAGCGGCAGGGCCAGCAACTCCTCGGCCTTGCCCGCCTTCATCGACTTCGTGCTGACGCCCTCGAACAGCTCCATGAGCCGCTGCAGCGGGTCGTAGCCCTCGGCGCGCCGGTCGTGGATGAGGTCGAGGGCGACCTTGACCTGCTCCTCCTCCAGGCGCGCGATCGGCAGGATCTTGGAGGCGTGCACGATCGCGGAGTCGAGTCCGGCCTTGACGCACTCGTCGAGGAAGACGGAGTTCAGCACGACGCGGGCGGCCGGGTTGAGGCCGAAGGAGATGTTGGACAGGCCCAGCGTGGTCTGCACATCGGGGTGGCGCTTCTTCAGCTCACGGATTGCCTCGATCGTGGCGATGCCGTCCCCCCGGGACTCCTCCTGACCGGTGCAGATGGTGAAGGTCAGGGTGTCGATGAGGATGTCCGACTCCTGGATGCCCCAGTTGCCGGTCAGGTCCGCGATCAGCCGCTCGGCGACGGCGACCTTGTGCTCGACGGTCCGGGCCTGGCCCTCCTCGTCGATGGTCAGCGCGATCAGCGCGGCGCCGTGCTCCACGGCCAGCGCGGTGACCTTGGCGAAGCGGGACTCGGGCCCGTCGCCGTCCTCGTAGTTGACCGAGTTCAGGACGGCACGCCCGCCCAGCTTCTCCAGGCCGGCCCGCAGCACGGGCAGCTCCGTCGAGTCCAGCACGATCGGGAGGGTGGACGCGGTGGCGAAACGGCCGGCCAGCTCCTCCATGTCCGCCACACCGTCACGGCCCACGTAGTCGACGCAGAGGTCGAGCATGTGCGCGCCCTCGCGGATCTGGTCACGGGCCATCTCCACGCAGTCGTCCCAGCGGGCTTCGAGCATGGCCTCGCGGAACTTCTTCGACCCGTTGGCGTTCGTACGCTCGCCGATCGCCAGGTACGAGGTGTCCTGGCGGAACGGGACGGTCTGGTAGAGAGAGGCGGCACCCGGCTCGGGATGCGGGGTGCGGGAGGTGACGGCCACGCCCCGGACCCGCTCGACGACCTGGCGCAGGTGTTCCGGAGTCGTACCGCAGCAGCCGCCGACCAGCGAGAGGCCGTACTCCTGGGCGAAGGTCTCCTGCGCGTCGGCCAGCTCGGCCGGGGACAGCGGGTAGTGCGCGCCGTCCTTGCCGAGCACAGGGAGGCCGGCGTTGGGCATGCAGGAGAGCGGGATGCGGGAGTGACGGGCGAGGTAGCGCAGGTGCTCGCTCATCTCGGCGGGGCCGGTGGCGCAGTTCAGGCCGATGAGGTCGATGCCGAGCGGTTCCAGGGCGGTGAGCGCCGCGCCGATCTCGGAGCCGAGCAGCATCGTGCCGGTCGTCTCGACGGTGACGGAACAGATCACCGGGAGGTTGGCCCCGGTGGCCTCCAGGGCGCGGCGGGCGCCGATGACGGACGCCTTGGTCTGGAGCAGGTCCTGGGTGGTCTCCACCAGGAGGGCGTCGGCGCCACCGGCGATCAGGCCCTCGGCGTTCTGCTGGTAGGCGTCGCGGAGCTTGGTGTACGGGGCGTGGCCCAGCGTCGGCAGCTTCGTACCCGGGCCCATCGAGCCGAGCACCCAGCGCTGCTGCCCGGTTGTGGCGGTGAACTCGTCGGCGACCTCGCGGGCGATGCGCGCACCGGACTCGGAGAGTTCGAAGACCCGCTCCGGAATGTCGTACTCGCCCAGGGCCGCCAGGTTGGCGCCGAACGTGTTCGTCTCGACGCAGTCCACGCCGACGGCGAAGTACTCCTCGTGCACCGAACGCACGATGTCGGGGCGGGTGACGTTGAGGATCTCGTTGCAGCCTTCGAGGTCCTGGAAGTCCTCAAGGGTCGGGTCCTGTGCCTGGAGCATGGTGCCCATGGCACCGTCGGCCACCACCACCCTGGTGGCGAGCGCCTCACGGAGGGCTTCGGCTCGGTTCCGGCTGTCGGCGGAAGGGGTCGGCGACGAGGCCATGGATGTACTCCCTGGGATGCGACGGCTGTCGGCTTTGCGTCTTCGGTGGAAGGCGCACCACGCCAGCCTAGCCGGGCGGCGCCCGGGGCCGTCACTCCGTCCCACGGAACGGACTGCATGCTGTGCGGGGGGGATGTCCTGATCGGAGCGGTGTCGCGGTTTTACCGCACGGTCGAGCATGGGTCGGCATCGACCGATAGTGTTCAGCATTGTCGAACCGAGGTGGAGGAGTACGGCGCGATGGCCAAGAACATCCAGTCGCTGGAGCGGGCGGCGGCGATGCTGCGTCTGCTGGCAGGCGGCGAGCGTCGGCTGGGGCTGTCCGACATCGCCTCTTCACTGGGCCTGGCCAAGGGCACCGCACACGGCATCCTGCGCACGCTCCAGCACGAGGGCTTCGTCGAGCAGGACCCGGCGTCCGGCCGCTACCAGCTGGGCGCCGAGCTGCTGCGCCTGGGCAACAGCTATCTGGACGTCCACGAACTGCGGGCCCGCGCGCTCGTATGGACGGACGACCTGGCCCGCTCCAGCGGCGAGAGCGCCCATCTGGGCGTGCTGCACCAGCAGGGCGTCCTCATCGTCCACCACGTGTTCCGCCCCGACGACAGCCGGCAGGTCCTGGAGGTCGGGGCCATGCAGCCGCTGCACTCCACGGCCCTGGGCAAGGTGCTCTCGGCGTACGACCCGGTGGCGCACACCGAGGCC
The DNA here is from genome assembly GCF_040611955.1 of Streptomyces sp. NPDC006510. Classification (NCBI taxonomy): domain Bacteria; kingdom Bacillati; phylum Actinomycetota; class Actinomycetes; order Kitasatosporales; family Streptomycetaceae; genus Streptomyces; species Streptomyces sp. NPDC006510. The sequence goes on from NZ_JBEXPH010000047.1 coordinate 34,832, forward strand.
CTGGAGGCCGAGCGGCAGGCCTTCACGCCGCGCACCGTCACCGACCAGGAGGAGTTCGAGGCGATGCTCGACCTGATCCGGGCGCGCGGCTGGGCGGCCGACGTGGAGGAGACCTGGGAGGGCGTGGCCGCGGTGGCCGCCCCGATCCACGACCGGCGCCGGATGCCGGTCGGCGCGGTGGCCGTGACCGGTGCCGTGGAGCGGGTCTGCGCGGAGGGGGAGCTGCGCCCCGAGCTGATCGCCGCGGTGCGCGACTGCGCCCGGGCGGTCTCCAGAGATCTGGGCGCCGGGCGCTTCTGACCACTGCGGCCGGGCGCTTCCGGCCACTGCGGTGGACCGCCGCCGGTAACGATCGAGTTATAGGCCACACAACCCTTGACGCCTGATTCACCTGGGGGAAGCATTGCCGTTCATCGGTCGGCATTGTCGAACAGCTAACGGAAACAAGCGTTAGGGTGTGACAGCGCCAAGGGCCGGAAAACGCCCTCCCACGAGGGCGCGGACCACCGGAGGGACCCGGGGTTCGGCTTCCCTGGACGAAGGACAAAGGAGTCGCGGGTGTCCAGCTCCGACATCTTCATCGGCGAGACCATAGGTACCGCCGTGCTCATCCTGCTCGGCGGCGGTGTCTGTGCCGCTGTCACGCTCAAGCGCTCCAAGGCGCGGAACGCCGGCTGGACGGCCATCACCTTCGGGTGGGGCTTCGCCGTGCTGACCGGCGCGTATCTGGCCGGCGGCGTTTCCGGCGCGCACCTCAATCCGGCGGTCACGATCGGCCTCGCGATCAAGGGCGGCACCGAGTGGAGCGACGTACCGCTGTACCTCGGCTCCCAGCTGTTCGGCGCGATGATCGGCGCGGTGCTGGTCTGGCTGACGTACTACGGGCAGTTCCGGGCGCATCTGACCGATCCGGAGATCCTGAGCGCCCACACGGGTGAAGAGGGCATGGTCGACAAGGCCTCCGCCCCCGAGGCGGGCCCGGTCCTGGGCATCTTCTCCACCGGCCCCGAGATCCGGCACGCCGTGCAGAACCTGGTCACCGAGATCATCGCCACCGTCGTGCTCGTCCTGGCGATCCTCACCCAGGGCCTCAACAACGACGGCAACGGTCTGGGCACGCTCGGCGCGCTGGTCACCGCACTGGTGGTCGTCGGTATCGGTCTCTCGCTCGGTGGCCCGACGGGTTACGCGATCAACCCGGTTCGCGATCTCGGTCCGCGTATCGTGCACGCGCTGCTGCCGTTGCCGAACAAGGGCGGTTCCGACTGGGGCTACGCGTGGATCCCGGTCGCCGGACCGCTGATCGGCGGCGCGATCGCGGGCGGGCTCTACAACGTCGCCTTCGCCTGAGCCGTGACGCCCAGAGCCCTAACCCTCACGACCACACAGACTTCCGGGAGCACACCGTGACCGACGCACACACCACCGGCCCGTTCATCGCGGCCATCGACCAGGGCACCACCTCCAGCCGCTGCATCGTCTTCGACAAGGACGGCCGGATCGTCTCCGTCGACCAGAAGGAGCACGAGCAGATCTTCCCGAAGCCGGGCTGGGTCGAGCACAACGCGACCGAGATCTGGGAGAACGTCCAGGAGGTGGTGGCCGGCGCCATCGTCAAGGCGGGCATCACGGCCGCCGATGTGAAGGCGATCGGCATCACCAACCAGCGCGAGACCACGCTGCTCTGGGACAAGAACACCGGTGAGCCGGTCCACAACGCCCTGGTCTGGCAGGACACCCGGACGGACGCGCTCTGCAAGGAGCTCGGCCGCAACGTCGGCCAGGACCGCTTCCGCCGCGAGACCGGGCTGCCGCTCGCCTCGTACTTCGCCGGCCCCAAGGTCCGCTGGCTGCTCGACAACGTCGAGGGACTGCGCGAGCGCGCCGAGCGCGGCGACATCCTCTTCGGCACCATGGACTCCTGGGTCATCTGGAACCTGACCGGCGGCACCGACGGCGGCGTCCATGTCACCGACGTCACCAACGCCTCGCGCACGCTCCTGATGAACCTGCACGAGATGCAGTGGGACGAGCGGATCCTCCACTCGATGGAGATCCCGGCCGCGGTGCTCCCCGAGATCCGCTCCTCCGCCGAGGTGTACGGCAACGCCAAGGGCGGCGTGCTCGACGGGGTCCCCGTGGCGTCCGCGCTCGGCGACCAGCAGGCGGCCCTCTTCGGCCAGACCTGCTTCTCCGAGGGCGAGGCCAAGTCCACGTACGGCACCGGCACGTTCATGCTGATGAACACCGGAGAGAAGCCCGTCAACTCGTACAACGGGCTGCTGACGACCGTCGGTTACCGGATCGGCGACCAGAAGCCGGTCTACGCCCTGGAGGGCTCCATCGCCGTCACCGGTTCGCTGGTGCAGTGGATGCGCGACCAGATGGGCCTGATCAAGTCCGCGGCCGAGATCGAGACCCTTGCCTCGTCGGTCCAGGACAACGGCGGCGCGTACTTCGTGCCCGCGTTCTCGGGCCTGTTCGCCCCGTACTGGCGCTCCGACGCCCGCGGCGTCATCGCCGGTCTGACCAGGTACGTCACCAAGGCTCACATCGCCCGCGCGGTCCTGGAGGCCACCGCCTGGCAGACCCGCGAGATCACCGACGCCATGACCAAGGACTCGGGGGTCGAGCTGACCGCCCTCAAGGTCGACGGCGGCATGACCTCCAACAACCTGCTGATGCAGACGCTCGCCGACTTCCTGGACGCACCCGTGGTGCGGCCCATGGTCGCCGAGACGACCTGCCTCGGCGCCGCCTACGCCGCCGGTCTCGCCGTCGGCTTCTGGCCGGACACCGACGCGCTGCGCGCCAACTGGCGCCGGGCCGCCGAGTGGACCCCCCGCATGGACGCGGACGCCCGCGACCGCGAGTACAAGAGCTGGCTCAAGGCCGTGGAACGTTCCATGGGCTGGCTCGACGAAGACACTGCCGAGGAGTAATCACGATGACCACCCTGCAGAGCGTCCCGGCCCTCGGGACCCACCCGGCCTCCGGCTCCCTCCCGAGCCGTGCCGAAACCCGGGAGCAGCTGTCCAAGGCGGCGTACGACCTCCTGGTGATCGGTGGCGGCATCCTGGGCATCTCCACCGCCTGGCACGCCGCGCAGTCCGGGCTGCGGGTGGCCCTGGTGGACGCCGGCGACTTCGCCGGCGCCACCTCCTCCGCCTCGTCCAAGCTGCTCCACGGCGGTCTGCGCTACCTGCAGACCGGCGCGGTGAAGCTGGTCGCGGAGAACCACTTCGAGCGCCGTGCGGTGTCCCGTCAGGTGGCGCCGCACCTCGCCAATCCGCTCACCTTCTACCTGCCCGTCTACAAGGGCGGACCGCACGGCGCGGCCAAGCTCGGCGCGGGTGTGTTCGCCTACTCGGCGCTCTCCGCGTTCGGTGACGGGGTCGGGCATGTGATCAGCCCGGCGAAGGCGCGGCGCGATGTGCCCGAACTGCGCACGGACAACCTGAAGGCCGTCGCGGTCTACGGCGACGACCAGATGAACGACGCCCGGATGGCGCTGATGACGGTCCGCGCGGCCGTCGACGCGGGTGCGGTCGTCCTCAACCACGCGGCGGTGACCGGGCTGCGGTTCACCAAGGGCCGGGTGACCGGCGCCGACCTGGAGGACCGCACGGACGGCACGGAGTTCGGCGTCGACGCCCGTCTCGTGCTGAACGCCACCGGACCGTGGGTCGACCACCTGCGCAGGATGGAGAACCCGGACGCGGCGCCCTCCATCCGTCTGTCCAAGGGCGCGCACCTCGTGCTGAAGCGCACCCGCCCGTGGAAGGCCGCGCTGGCCACCCCGATCGACAAGTACCGCATCACGTTCGCCCTGCCGTGGGAGGACATGCTGCTGCTCGGCACGACGGACGAGGCGTACGAGGGCGATCCCGCGGACGTCGCGGTCAACGAGAAGGACACCGCGCAGATCCTCGACGAGGCGGCGTTCTCCATCAGGGACCAGCAGCTGTCGCGCGATCTGATCACCTACTCCTTCGCCGGTCTGCGGGTGCTGCCGGGCGGCCCCGGCGACACGTCGAAGGCCAAGCGCGAGACGGTCGTGACGGAGGGCCGCGGCGGGATGCTGTCGGTCGCGGGCGGCAAGTGGACGACGTTCCGCCACATCGGCCGTACGGTGATGAACAAGCTGGCCGCACTCCCCGGGCACCCGCTGGCGGAGGACATGGAGCCGATCTCGCACCTGCCGAAGAAGCTCCCGCTGCCCGGTATCGCCAACCCGAACGCGGTGGCGCACCGGCTGCTGGTCGACGGCGGCACGCCCGGCCCCCGGATGGCGGCCGACACCGCCCGGCACCTCGCCACGCACTACGGCTCGCTCTCCTTCGACATCGCCCGGATGGCGAACGAGAACCCGGCGCTGGCCGAGCGCATCCACCCGGACGCGCCGGAGATCTGGGCGCAGGTCGCCTACGCCCGTGACCAGGAGTGGGCCGAGACGGCGGACGACGTGCTGCGCCGCCGGACGACGCTGACGATCCGGGGTCTGGCGACGGACGAGATCCGGGCCGGCGTCGAGTCCATGCTCGGCGACCGGGGCTGACTGGTCCGGACGTACGGCAGGGGGCGGCTCCCATCGGGGAGGCCGCCCCCTGCCGTACGCCGGGGACATCGCGGTCCGGTGAACGCGCCATACGGCCGCCATACGAACGCAATACGGCGCGGGGACAGTTGAGCCATGAAGTTCTCCGTGCTCTCCCTCATCGGCCACGCCCCGCACCCGCTCACCCACCGACTCCCCTCCCCCGCCGAGCGGTTCGAGGAGGTGATCGAGACCGGAGTCGTCGCGGAACGGCTGGGCTTCGACGCGTACTCGATCGGCGAACGGCACGCCGGTCCCTTCCTCTCGTCCAGCCCGAGCGTGGTGCTCGGAGCACTGGCGGCCCGTACCTCCACGATCCGGCTGCTGACCGGTGTCACGGTCGTCGCGATCCTCGATCCGGTGCGGGTGGCCGAGGACTTCGCGACGCTCGACCAGATCTCCAGGGGCCGGATCGAGCTGGTCGTCGGGAAGGGCGCGGAGGCCGGTCACTTCGACCTCTTCGGGCTCGACGAGGAGCGGCAGTGGGATCTCCAGCGGGAGAAGTACGAACTGCTGCGGCGGCTCTGGAGCGAGGAGGGCGTCGACTGGGAGGGCGAGTTCCGGCCCGCGCTGAAGAACACGACGACCCTGCCGCGCCCGTACGCGGGACCGCCGCGCATCTGGCACGGCTCGGCGACCAGCCTCAATTCCCCCGAACTGGCGGCGCGCCACGGGGACCCGCTGTTCACCGCCAACGCCGTCCAGCCCCGTGCCGCGTACGCCCGGCTGATCGGCCACTACCGGGAGCGCTTCGAGGCGTACGGCCACGATCCGGCCCGCGCGCAGGTGGCCGCGGGCTCGGGCGGGCTGCTGATCGCCGACAGTTCGCAGCAGGCCGTGGAGCGCTACAAGGAGCTGTACGAGGCGAAGGCGGCTCAGTCCTTCCGGCCGCATCTGGAGGGAAGGGCCGGCTACAACACACCGTTCCGGACGATCGAGGAGGCCGTCGCGGACGGGCCCCAGCTGATCGGCAGCCCGCAGCAGATCATCGACAAGATCCTCGGCTGGCACGAGGTGTACGGGCACGACCTCCAGTCGGTGAGTGTGGACGGCTTCGGTCTGAGCCCGGACGAGCAGACCGAGACGCTGCAGCGGTTCGCCGAGGAGATCGCTCCGGTGGTGCGGCGCGAGGCACCGTCCGCGCTCTGGGACTGACCCCGGCAGGCGTCCGGCCGCCCGCACCCGCGACGACCTGCGGCAGACCTGGTCCATCCGCCTCTTACGACCCGCATAATGAAGAGATACATCGGATGTCTGATTCCAGTCCGGATCCAGGAGGACCGTCATGGCTGTCACCGACGAGGCGATCGAGAAGATCAAGGGAATGATCGTCTCGGGTGCGCTGCGCCCCGGCGACCGGCTCCCCAAGGAGAGCGAACTCGCCGCGGAGCTCGGGCTCTCCCGCAACTCGCTCCGGGAGGCGGTGCGGGCCCTTTCACTGATCCGCATTCTCGATGTGCGCCAGGGCGACGGCACGTATGTGACCAGCCTCGATCCGCAGTTGCTCCTGGAGGCGCTGAGCTTCGTGGTGGACTTCCACCGCGACGACACGGTGCTGGAGTTCCTCGCGGTCCGCAGGATCCTGGAACCCGCCGCGACGGCGATGGCGGCCACCCGGATCAGCGAGACCCAACTGGACATACTCAGCTCGCAGTTGGACGCGCTGGGGGCACAGCCCTCGGTGGAGGAGCTGGTCGCCTGCGATCTGGAGTTCCACCGCGGCATCGTGCAGTCGTCCGGGAACTCGGTGCTCTGCTCGCTGCTCGACGGGCTGTCGGGGCCGACGACCCGGGCGCGGGTCTGGCGCGGTCTGACGCAGGAGGACGCGGTCAGCCGCACGCTCCACGAGCACCGGGCGATCGTGTCGGCCCTGCGGGACCGCGACGCGGAGGCCGCGCGGGCCTGGGCGACGGTGCATGTGGCGAGCGTGGAGCAGTGGTTGCGGTCGTCGCTGTGACAAAGGTGGGGCGGGTGGGGTGTTCCCCGACCCGCCCCTTCCCGTAACCGGGGCTCCGCCCCGGACCCCGCGCCTCGAACGCCGGCGGGGCCGAAAACGCTCAGTCCTGCTTCTCGCCGCTGGCGAAACGGGAGATGACCAGCGCGACGATGATGATCGCGCCGTTGAGGAACTGGTTCCACAGCGCCGGGACACCGCCGAGGGTCATCACATTGACCACCAGCTGGAGCGTCAGCACACCGGTCAGCGCACCGAACAGGGTGCCGCGGCCGCCCTTGAGACTGATGCCGCCGATGACCGCGGCGGCGAACACCTGGAAGATCCAGCCGTTGCCCTGGGTCGCCGCGACCGATCCGTAGTGGCCGGTGTAGAGGATGCCCGCGAAGGCCGCCAGCAGGCCGCCGACGGCCAGCACGATCCAGGTGACCCGGTCCACCCGGATGCCCGCGGCGCGCGCCGCCTCCGGGTTGCCGCCGATGGCGTACAGCGAACGCCCGTGGCGCAGCCAGGCCAGCGCGGCGCCGCCGACGGCGAACAGCGCGAGGCAGATCCAGACGGCGGCCGGTGCGCCGAGCCACTCGCTCTTGCCGAGGTAGCGGAAGGACTCCGGGACATCGGTGATGGACTTGCCCTCGGTGATCCCGATGTGGAGGCCGCGCAGCATGGTGAGCATGCCGAGCGTGGCGATGAAGCCATTGACCCTCAGCTTCAGCATCAGGAAGCCGTTGACCGCGCCGACGGCCAGACCCACCAGCAGGCACAGCGGGATCGCCGACCAGGTGGGCAGCAGCCCCAGGCCCGCGAAGCGGCCGCCCTCGGCGGGCAGCACCAGCCACATCGCGACGACCGGCGCGATGCCGATCGTCGACTCCAGCGACAGGTCCATCCGCCCGCAGATCAGGATCAGTGCCTGGCCCAGCACCAGCAGGCTGAGCTCGGAGGACTGCTGGACGACGCTGATCAGGTTCTCGGAGGTCAGGAACACCGGCGAGACGATGAACCCGATCACCATCAGCACCAGGATCACCGGTACCAGGGAGAAATCGCTCCACCTGATCAGCTTCAGCCGGTCCAGCGGCCGTTCGCCGGTCGGGGAGCCCTTCGGCCCGCTGTCGATGCCGTCGGCCGCCAGGGGCCGTACCGTGCCGGTCATTCCCTTTCCCCCACACCTTCCATGGCGGCGACGAGTTCCCCGTCGTTCCACCCGCTTGCGAATGTCGCGACCACGCGTCCGTGGAACAGGGCGAGCACCCGGTCGCAGACCCGCAGATCGTCCAGCTCGTCCGAGATGATCACTGCGGCGTTCCCCTCGTCGGCGACCCGTCGCACGACCCCGAGCAGCGAGTCCTTGGACTTGATGTCCACACCCGCGGTGGGCCGGACCGCCACCAGCACGCTCGGTTCGCGGGCCAGCGCGCGGGCGACCACCACCTTCTGCTGGTTGCCGCCGGAGAGCCCGGAGACGGGCTGCTCGGGCCCCTGTGTCTTGATGTCCAGCGAGGCGATCACCGAGCGCGCGAACTCCCGCGTACGGGAGGGCAGTACGGTCCCCCACGGGCCTAGCTGGTCGGTGACCGTGAGCGTGGCGTTCTCGGCGACGCTGCGTTCCAGGACGAGGCCCTGGTCGTGCCGGTCCTCGGGGATGTAGCCGATCCCGGCGTCCAGCGCGTGCGGCACGCTGCCGGAGCGCACGGCCCTGCCGTGTACGCGGACCGTGCCGCCGCCCGCCTTCCGCATGCCGGCCAGGGTCTCGCCCAGCGCCGTGTTGCCGCTGGCCGCGGAGCCGGCGAGGCCGAGCACCTCGCCGGGGCGGACCTCCAGGTCCAGTGGCTCGAACTGGCCCCGGACGGTGAGTCCTTCGGTACGCAGCACGGGGGCGGCCGACTCGTCCCGTGCCGCGCCGGCGTCACCGCCCGCGTGCCAGGCGGTGACGCCGGCGGACTGCTCGCCGGTCATCGCCGCCACCAGCTCCGCCTTGGCGATGTCGGCGACCGGGGCGGTCAGCACATGGCGGGCGTCGCGGTAGACGGTGACCGCCGTGCACAGTTCGTACACCTCCTGCAGATGGTGGGAGATGAAGAGGAACGCCACTCCCTGGCTCTGCAGTTCGCGCAGCTTGTCGAAGAGCCGCCCGATGCCCCGGGCGTCGAGCTGGGCGGTCGGCTCGTCCAGGACGATCAGCCGGGCACCGAAGGACAGCGCCCTGGCGATCTCCACGAACTGCCGCTGTTCGACGGCGAGATCGCGCGCCCGGGTGCTGGGGTCGACCTGGACCCCGTATTCGGCCAGCAGCCGCTGCGCGCGACTGCGGAGCCTGCCCCAGCTGATCCAGCGGGCGTTGTCGTCGAAGCGGTTGAGGAAGAGGTTCTCCGCGACGGTCAGATCCGGGACGACCATGGACTTCTGGTAGACACACGCGATCTTCGACTGCCAGGCCGTGGTGTCCCCGAAGGCGGGCGCGGGCTCCCCGCCGAACGTGACCGTGCCCGCGTCCGCCTTGTGGAGTCCGGTCAGGACGCCGACCAGCGTCGACTTGCCCGCGCCGTTGCGGCCGACCAGGGCGTGGGACTCACCCGGCCGCACGGTGAGCCGGACCCCGTCGAGCGCCACGGTGGGCCCGAAGCGTTTGACAACGCCTTCCGCCTGTACGGCAGGTGGTGCCTGGTCCATGGCTAGCTCTTCTTCTCCAGCTGATTGGCCCACAGCTTCGGGTCATCCACGTTGTCCTTGGTCACCAGCGGCGCGGGGAGCTGGTCCTCGAAGCCGTTGGGGATCTTGATGATGTTGGAGTCGTGGTCGGTGGGGCCTTCCTTGAAGGTCTTGCCCTCCAGGGCCGCCTTGGCGTAGTACAGCGCGTACTTCGCGTACAGATCGGCGGGCTGGGAGATCGTCGCGTCGATCTTCCCGGCCTTGATGGCGTCGAACTCCTCCGGGATGCCGTCGTTGGAGATGATCGTGATGTGCCCCGGCTCACCGGCCGGCTTCAGCAGCTTCTTCTGCTCCAGGAGGGCGAGGGTGGGCTGCAGGAAGACGCCGCCGGCCTGCATGTAGATGCCGTTGATGTCGGGGTTGGCGGCCAGGGTGGCCTGGAGCTTGGCGGAGGCGACGTCGCCCTTCCAGTCGGTGGCCAGCTCGAACACCTTGATGCCGGGGAAGTCCTTGTCCATGCAGGACTTGAACGCCTCGGACCTGTCACGGCCGTTGATCGAGGAGAGGTCGCCCTGGAATTCGACGACCTTGCCCTTGCCCTTGAGCTGCTCGCCGAGGTACTTGCAGGCGTTGGCCCCGTACGCCTTGTTGTCGGCGCGCACCACCATGTAGATGTCGCCCTTGTCGGGGCGGGTGTCGACGCTGACGACCGGGATCTTCTTCTCGTTCAGCGTGTTGAGCGACTCGGCGATCGCGCCGGTGTCCTGCGGCGCCATCACCACGGCCTTGGCGCCTTGGTCGGTGAAGGTCTGGACGTTGGCGACCAGCTTGCCGATGTCGTTCTGCGAGTTGGTCAGCGGCAGCGCCTTGACCTCGCCCGCCTTGACGCCCTTCTCCACGTAGTTCTGGTACGAGTTCCAGAAGTCGCTGTCGCTGCGCGGCAGGTCGATCCCGACCTTCCCGCCGCCCGCGCCGTCGTCTGCGGACTCGCGGTTGCAGCCCGCGAGGGCAGTGACGGCCAGCAGTACGGCGCAGGCCGCCGCACTCGTCGTACGCACTCTCATTGGTGTCCCGTCCTTATGTGAGTACCTGCTCGGAGCTCTGTCGGCAGAGCGGAGGTGCATGGTGCGCGGGGGTGCGGCCGGGTGACGCGGCTCGGGCCGCTCCCCCGGTCAGCTCTCGGCGGGGCGCAGCCGCAGCCCCTGCATGCCGCCGTCGACGGCCAGTGCCGTGCCGGTGACCGAGGCGGCGGCGGGGCTCGCGAGGTAGACGATCGCGGCGGCCACCTCGTCGGCCGACACCAGCCGTCCCAGCGGCTGGCGGGCGTTGAGCGCGGCCCGCTCGGCGGCCGGGTCGTCGGCCCGGCCGAGGAGCCGGCCGATCCACGGGGTGTCCGCGGTGCCGGGGTTGACGCAGTTGACCCGGATGCCCTCGCGGACGTGGTCGGCGGCCATCGCCAGGGTCAGCGAGAGCACCGCGCCCTTGCTCGCGCTGTACAGGGCGCGCTGCGGCAGCCCGGCGGTCGCCGCGATGGAGCAGGTCTGGGTGATCGAGACGGCGCCGGGGCGGGCGGCCGCCGCGCGCCGCAGATGGGGCAGGGCGTGCCGGGCGGTGCGGACCATGCCGAGGACGTTGATGTCCAGGACCCGGGTCCACTCCTCGTCGGCGTTGTCCTCGACCGTGCCGATGGAGCCGATGCCCGCGTTGGACACGACGGTGTGCAGTGCGCCCAGTTCGGCGGCGGCCCGGTCGACCGCCTCGCGCACGGCGTCGTCGTCGGTGACGTCCGCCTTGACGGCCAGGACGCCGGCGGGGGCGCCCGCGGTCTCCCGGTCCAGTACGGCCACCTGCGCGCCGCGGGCCAGCAGCATGGTCGCGACGGCGGCCCCGATGCCGGAGGCGCCGCCCGTGACCAGGGCGCTCATTCCCTCGAAGTCGCTTGTGCCGGTCATCGGTCGGCCTCCTCGGTAGTGCGGCGGGCCTGCCATACGGCGCCCTCCGGGTAGCGGTGTGCGGCGATCGACTCGGGGAGCATCCGGGCGGAGAAGCCCGGGGATCTCGGCGCGGTGTAGCGGCCGGACTCGATCACGGTGGGGTCGGCGAAGTGTTCGTGGAGATGGTCGACGTACTCGATCACGCGGTTGTCCCAACTGCCGGAGACCGCCACATAGTCGAACATCGAGAGGTGCTGCACCAGCTCGCAGAGACCGACCCCGCCCGCGTGCGGGCAGACCGGTACGCCGTACTTGGCGGCGAGCAGCAGGATCGCCAGGTTCTCGTTGACGCCCGCGACCCGTGCCGCGTCGATCTGGACGAAGTCGACGGCTCCGGCCTGGAGCAGCTGCTTGAACACGACCCGGTTGGCGACGTGTTCGCCGGTGGCGACCTTGACCGGCTGTCCGGCCCGGACGGCGGCGTGGCCGAGGATGTCGTCGGGGCTGGTCGGCTCCTCGATCCAGTGCGGGTCGTACGGTGCGAGCGCGGTCATCCACTCGACCGCGTCCGGGACGTCCCAGCGCTGGTTGGCGTCGACGGCGATCCTGATGCCGGGCCCGACGGCCTCGCGGGCCAGGGCGAGTCTGCGGACGTCGTCGTGGAGGCTGCCGCCCACCTTCAGCTTGATCTGGGTGAAGCCGTCGGCGACGGCCTCCTTCGCGAGCCTGACCAGCTTGTCGTCGGCGTAGCCCAGCCAGCCGGGCGAGGTGGTGTACGCCGGGTACCCCTCGGCGCGCAGCCGTTCGGCGCGCTCGGCCCGGCCCGGTTCGGCGGCCCGCAGGATCTCCAGGGCCTCGTCGGGGGTGAGGGCGTCGGTGAGGTAGCGGAAGTCGACGAGGGAGACGAGCTCCTCGGGTGTCATCCCGGCGAGGAACTCCCAGACGGGTCTGCCCGCCAGCTTGGCCGCCAGGTCCCAGGCGGCGTTGACGACCGCGCCGGCCGCCATGTGCATCACGCCCTTCTCCGGGCCGAGCCAGCGCAGTTGCGAGTCATGGGTGAGCTCACGGTGCAGTGCGGCGAGATCGGCCGCGGTACGGGGCGCCGGGCGCCCCACCAGGTAGGGGCGCAGCGCGTCGATGGCGGCGGCCATCACCTCGTTGCCGCGCCCGATGGTGAAACAGAAGCCATGTCCCTCGATGCCGCCGCTGCCGCTGTCCGGGCCGTCCGTGCGGTCGCGGACATCGGTACGCAGTACGACGTAGGCAGCCGAGTAGTCGGGATCGGGGTTCATGGCGTCCGAGCCGTCCAGTTGTTCCGAGGTCGGGAAACGGATGTCGTGGACCTCGAAATCCGTGACGGTCTGACTCATGTGCGCCCCCAGGGGAATAACATCGGACCTCTGTTCTGGTCATCCGATGTATAGCGCCACCTGGGCGCCAACGTCCAGGCCTTGATCGAAATTTGCCCCACACAGCTCGGATGTATTCGGAGTTTGATGCCCTGATTCGACCGGTGATGCGCGCTCGTGGGCCGGGTTCACCCGGCTGTGTACGGAGGCTGCGGCGGGAGTGGCCGGAAGCCGTAAGGTTGATGGGTACACAAGGGAACTTCGGAAGGAGGCCTGGGTGATCGAGCTCGAGGGGGTTCCCGAGCTGATCGACCCGGTCATGGTGGCCGCGTTCGAGGGATGGAACGACGCAGGGGACGCCGCCTCCACGGCGGTGGCGCACCTGGACCGGGAGTGGAAGGGCGAGGTGTTCGCGGCGCTGGACGCCGAGGACTACTACGACTTCCAGGTCAACCGGCCGACGCTCTGGCTGGACGGCGGGGTGCGCAAGATCACCTGGCCGACCACCCGGCTCTCCGTGGTCCGCGTCGGCGGGGACAAGCCCCGCGATCTCGTCCTGGTCCGCGGTATCGAACCATCCATGCGCTGGCGCTCGTTCTGCAACGAGATCCTGGGTTTCGCCCATGAGCTGGGGGTGGAGATGGTGGTCGTCCTGGGCGCCCTGCTCGGCGACACCCCGCACACCCGGCCGGTGCCGGTCAGCGGAGTCACCTCCGATCCGGACCTGGCGCGGACCATGGATCTGGAGGAGACCAGGTACGAGGGACCGACGGGCATCGTCGGCATCCTCCAGGAAGCCTGCACGCACGCGGGCGTGCCCGCGGTGAGCCTGTGGGCGGCGGTGCCGCACTACGTGTCGCAGCCGCCCAACCCGAAGGCCACGCTCGCGCTGCTGAACCGCCTGGAGGACCTCATCGGTCTGCGCATCCCGCTGGGCGAACTGCCCGAGGACGCGCGCGCCTGGCAGCTCGGCGTCGACCAACTGGCCGCCGAGGACAGCGAGGTGGCCGAGTACGTGCAGACGCTGGAGGAGGCCCGGGACACCGCCGAGCTGCCCGAGGCGAGCGGCGAGGCCATCGCCCGGGAGTTCGAGCGCTATCTGCGCCGCAGGGACGGCGGTCCGGGCCAGACGCCGGGCGGGCACGCGACGGAGAGCGGCGACACCTCGTACCTGCGCGACACCTCCAGCGGCCGCACCCGTCCGCCTGTCATCGACAACGTGGCGGACCTGCCGGTGCTGCTGCTGGGGACGTTGCGTCCGGAGCCCGGTGCCGCACTCGACCTGGTGCGCTCGGCGGAACA